>JAAZHB010000138.1 GCA_012510935.1 Clostridiales bacterium | reverse complement strand
AGGTATTTATATGACAATTCGTAAAGTAAGAGAAGAATTGCTTACCGAAAGGAAAAGCTATGCGGAGAATACTCCTATTGCAACAGAAAATATGCTTGACTGCAGCTTGGGAATTAATCCCTATGGTTTCCCTGATATTGTTTCAGATGTAATTCATAATTTTGATGTTAGTACACTTTCGCAATATCCACATAGCAATGAAGCACATCAAGCAATAGTTGATTACTGGAAGGATTACTCTTTTATTGAAAAAGAAAATATAGTTCTAACAGACGGCAGCGTAACCGCGCTGCAACTTCTTTGCACAGTTCTTGCTGGGCCAGGAGCAGAATTAGTATGTTTTCTTCCTACTTTTACTGATATGGTTGAGTATGCTCGAATTATGGGTATAAAAGTAATCGGTGTTGAAACATCAAAAAATGATAATTACAAAGAGAACGTTGACAATCTTATTACCGCAATCACCCCTGAGACTTCTATTGTATATATTGATAATCCAAATAACCCTACCGGACAATCACTGACAATTGATGACTTTAATAATATCCTTACCTATTGCGAAAAAAAAGATATTCATGTGATTATTGATGAAGCTTATGCAGACTTTCTTCCTCGCAGTGAATCTGCTGTAACCTTAGGTCCAAAATACAATAATATAATAAGTGTTAGAACACTTTCGAAAGGCTTCGGTCTTGCCGGTGCTAGAGCAGGATATATCATTGGGACAAAACAGCTTGTTAATTACATTGAGAAAACTAGCAATCCTTATATGATGAACGAACTTTCCAGAATGCTCATGGCATCAGTGCTTAAAAATGACGTTCAGCCATTTGCACATGGAACAGACTTCTCAATTATCAAGGGTGCTCTAAGAGATGCTTGTGGTGATAAAATCATAATGGCCGAAACTGATGATAGAGTTCCTATTTGTCTCCTCAGACATATTGATGAGTCGATTGACTTACAAAAGCTTTTATTGGAAGAAAACATTGTAACTTGCAGTGGACAGGAATTTGCTCCTCTTGGCAAGAATTGCGTTCGTTTAAGAGTTCCAACCCTTGCCGAAGCTGGTATATTAATTAGTTCAATACGCAAGCTTACTTCAAAGCTTTAAAAACTAAAAATCGAAAATGTCACAAGATATAAACAGCGAATGGCCACCATTCGCTGTTTTTTTTACAATATTTACTTTGTGGAACGTTCTCAGCTTAAGAAAAAAAGTCTCTTTTCTTATATGCCAATCCGCCGATAACAAGACAGACTATCGAAATAGCAAAATAGACGCCTAGCTCAATATAGAGTTTATTATCAGGATTCATAGCATTATTCGAACTAAATAGCTGCAAT
This sequence comes from Clostridiales bacterium, assembly GCA_012510935.1. Next base: position 1,236 of record JAAZHB010000138.1, on the reverse strand, counting down.
GGACTGAAATATGCAAGCCACTTTGCTTTATCTTCAAGAATCGCACTCAAATATCCAATAAAATATGTAACTACTACAAACATTGCTGAAATACCACCGCTATTTTTTGATGAAATTCCGCCAAGAAGAAACCCTATTGACATGAAGACAAATGGTGTAAATGATGCTATCTTAAAAGCTTGAAGGAAACCTAAAAGTTCAAATCCATCCCCGCCCACAAAGATACCACATGCTACTGCAGGTATTACAACAACAAGTTCAACAAAAAATAGAGCAATAAAAGATACTATCAGCTTCGAGATGAATATCTCGCTCCTACTAATCTCAAGAGAATATAAGAACTCGATTGTTTTGTTCCTCTCTTCATTAACAATAAGACCAACAGAAAAGGTCGCCATAAAAACGCTTATTGCTATCAGAAGCAAATTGTAAATAGTCCCAAAGTAAGAAGAATAGTCTCCAATATATGACATATCTTCTATCCCCATAAGCTGCATTACTTCCTTTGGCATTGTATCAAACTTCATTTGAGCCATATCTTTTACATAAGGAAATAATGTCATATAAATCAAAGTGATTAAGAAAACAGCGATACACCAACCAAGAATCTTCTTTCTATTCGTTTTTAGCCCAAATCCAATTAGTCTTCCTATTGATTTCATCGACATACTATTCATCTTCATCACCATCCATATAATACTTTATAAACTCTTCTTCTACCGTTTTCTTTCTGATCTCCAGTGATGCTAGATCATAGTTGCCTAATTCCTTTATAAGTACATTAATGTCTCCTGCAAAATCTATTGTTGTTGTATTTCCTTCCCTATCAGTAGCAGTAACAATCTGCTTTGAATTCTTGTGAACCTCACTCATGTCCAAAACATCAACAATAACACCATCTTTTATAAAAACTACCTTGTTACAATATTTCTCAATTTCACTCAGATTATGACTGGAAAGGAAAATCGTTGCGCCTTTCTTTTGCAAGTCCAAAACCTTATCAAAGAACTTCTCTTGCATTAGTGGATCTAGCCCATTGGTTGGTTCATCCATGATAAAGACATCTGATTGCTTAAGCAAAGCCTGAATTATAGATACCTTCTTTCTATTTCCAAGACTTAACTCATCAACCTTCTTGTTTACATCAAGCTCAAAATATTTTGCAAGCGACTCAACTTTCTCAATGCCTTCACCCGAAAACCCTATGCACAATTTAAAAAGATCGATAACTTTCGT
>JAAZHB010000137.1 GCA_012510935.1 Clostridiales bacterium | reverse complement strand
TGATGAGTATGATGGAGCAACTGATTATGGTGAGGCTAAGGGCGGAAGACTTCCTGGCGCAATCCACATAAAGTATACTGATTTATTTGAAGAGAATGGCACTTTGAAATCAAATGATGATATCACTAAGATGTTCACAGATGCAGGACTTTCAGAGGATGACCAGATTGTTACATATTGCACCGCTGGTATTAGATCTGCATATATGCAATTAATCATGTCAGATTGTGGATTCAAGAATGTAAAGAACTATGATGAGTCATACTACAGATGGTGTGTAACACAGGATGTTGAGAAGTAGACATGGAGAAAAGAACAGCTAAAGGATTATCTAAAGCTGCAAAGGCAAGGATCGCACTTATTGCGGTTCTTGTTCTTGCAATTATATGTTATTTTGCTATCCCAGCCTTTAACTCAAAGGTGAATGGCATAATAATGATTTTCAGCTCAATGAGTGTAGATAATGTTATTGGATTTATCAGGTCCTATGGCGTATATGCTGTCGTAATATCATTTCTTCTCATGGTATTTCAGTCGGTTGCAGCACCTCTTCCAGCTTTCTTAATTACATTTGCTAATGCAGCAATTTGGGGCTGGTGGAAGGGCGCTATTCTTTCATGGTCAAGCGCTATGGTGGGTGCAATTGTATGCTTCTATATAGCAAGAATTCTTGGAAGAGAGGCTGTAGAGAAGCTTACTACTAAGACAGCTGTAAGCAGTGTAGACAAATTCTTTGAACGATATGGTAAGAGTACTATTCTTATTTGCAGACTTTTACCTTTCGTATCATTTGACTTTGTAAGCTATGCAGCCGGATTGACTTCAATGTCGCTTGCGTCATTCCTGATTGCAACAGGTGTTGGACAGTTGCCTGCTACCATTGTATACTCCTATGTAGGCGGAATGCTTACAGGTAGTGTAAAGACCGTAGTAACTGGTCTATTTATTGCCTTTGCATTATTTGCTCTAACTTTTATGTTGAAAAATATCTATAATGATAGACATAAGGAAGATAAAGCTGTAGAAGAGGTAGTTAATAACGATTAAGGTATGAAAAAAAGCACAAAAAAATTATTAATTTTTATATCCATAGTGGTGATTCTGTTCCTATTAGAACATCACTATGGGTTTTTTAAAGATTCCTCATTTGACGATGTCTTTGCTCAAATAGAAGTGATGGTGGATACAAATTTTGCCAAGGCTGTGATTATCTATATGGTAGTAACTATTATAGGATGTTCCATCTTAGCCGTTCCTGGATTTACATTTGCACTTGTTGCTGGAGCAACCTTTGGCCCAATTTGGGGAACTTTGTTATGTTCCTTTGCATGCACTATTGGCGCGATAATTGCCTTTATAATAGGCCGTTTTTTCTTAAAGGATAGTCTTAAAGAGAAGATAGCAAAGAACAAGTACATTGATAGGCTTCTATTTAATGAAGATACGAAAGATGAGATGCTGGTTCTTATGATAACTAGACTTGTTCCGGTTTTCCCCTTTAACTTACAGAATCTAGCATACGGAATTACAGATATCTCGCTTTGGAAGTATTCAATTGGAACTTTTATTTTTATTATTCCTGGCACAGCTATGTATACTATTGGTACTTATGCTCTAACTAGTAGCACGAACAGGTTGCTATATATTTGTATTACAGTCGTACTTGTTTGCGCTGTAGTCTTTGTTAGCAAGTTGCTAAAGAAGAAATATGTGAGTAACGATGAAATAAAAGAGGATGATGATGAGCAAATTTAGCGGACTCGTAGAGGGATGCATTGGATGCAGAATGTGTACGGATGAATGCGCTTTCTTAAAGAAATATGATTTGACTTTAGGTGATGTAGATAAGCTTCACGAGCTTTCTTATCATTGTTTTCTTTGCGGTAAATGCGATTCAGTGTGCCCGGTTGGAATTAAAGGAAGCAGCTTGCTCCTCGAGATGAGAAGAGATGCAGTTCACAATTCTGGGGGTAAAGTGGATAGCGCCTACAATATGATGCTTCTTGAGAAAAGAAACTACAAGTTCAAGAACTATAAGCATGCGAGCGAAGGTTCTGTCTTATTTCCCGGTTGCAATTTCCTGTCGTTATATCCTAAAACTACGGATGCGATTGCGAAGCTATGGGCGTCAAAATACGGTATCGGCATAATCTATGATTGTTGCGGAAAGCCGGTCGCTGAACTTGGCTTAGAGAATGAAGAAAACTCTATTATCAAAGGCCTCCAAGAGAGACTCGATAAGAGTGGCGTCAGCGAAATTGTAACATTTTGCCCGAACTGCAAGGCATTCCTAAGTGACAGACTTGTTGGAATTAATGTCATTAGTATTTACCAGAAAATGCTTGAACTTGGAATTAATGTAAATGACTTGCCTGATGATGGGGCACTTCATATCCCTTGTCCTGATAGGGAGACTAGACTGTGGCTTAGCCAAATTACAGAGCTCCTTGGGAAGTCCCCAAATCTTATTGAGGAGTCGCAATGCTGCGGACTTGGCGGCTCAGCAAGAGCAAAGGAACCTGAACTGTCAGAGGGAATGTCAAAGGATATTATTGAAAAAGCGGGAGGTAAAATTTATACCTACTGTGCTTCCTGTGCCGGTCAATTGCTTAGAAGCGGAGCCAGTTATGCTGAACATATTCTGCCAATTCTTTTTGGAATAAATGAAAGGGCAGATTCTGGTAAATCATTTGTTAACAGGGCAAGAAGCCGATTTAAATAAAAAAGGTTAGGGGAGTTGTGTTTTATATGAGTAATAGAACTGCTTGGATTATTTTCACGCGTGTACCTGAGCCGGGGAAGACTAAGACAAGGTTGATGCCTTATTATAGCAGCAAGGAATGCGCGGAGCTGCATGAGGCTTTCTTAAAGGATATTAGGGAAGCAATTCGAATTGAAGCAAATTCAGATATTGATATATTTGTTGCATATAATGGAGATTTTTCTAAACTTAAACCTATTTTTGGAGAAGAAGTAAGATACTTTACTCAAGAGGGGCAGTCGCTTGGTGAGCGTATGCAAAATGCGTTTGAATTTGTTTTTGAACAGGGATATAAGCGCGTAGTACTTATCGGTACAGACGTTCCACATGTGGCAGGGCAAGGTCTTACAAGAGCAACAAGAGTTTTGGATAGTGCTGACTTTGTTATAGGCCCGACTGTTGATGGTGGTTATTGGCTTATCGGAATGAACCAACTTGTTGATGGTGTCTTTAGTATGGAAAAATACGGACATGATAATGTGCTTCAGCAAACTTTAGGAGAATTGCCTTTCGGAGTAATTGCGGAATTTCTTCCAGAGACTTTCGATATTGATTATCCGGATGATTTGCGAAGATATTTTGACGGGATAATTGAAGATAGCTTCACTAGACGGTATATAGTGGAAAACAGAAAAATTTCAGTTATCATACCAACTTATAATGAAAGTAAAATCATCTTGAACTTTCTTAAAGAACTAGAGAAGTTTCAGGATAGAGCAGAGATTATTTTTGCTGATGGTGGTAGCACTGACGGAACTAGAGAGCTTATTAAAGAGAATATTAAGGGAAAGCCTCAATATAAACTAATTTATACAACTAAAGGAAGAGCTGCGCAAATGAATGCGGGCGCAAAAGAGTCGAACGGTGACATTTTGCTATTCTTGCATTCTGATATAATTCTGCCAGCCAACCCAGTTGATGAAATTTTGCATGAGATACTATCTTGTGAGTGGGGTTGCTTTGGTATAAAATTCCGAAGTAAGAATTTTTTTATGTTGACCAATAGAATAATATCGAACTTTAGGGCAAAACGAAGACGAATTATTTTTGGCGACCAAGGAATGTTCATTGAGAGAAATGTTTTTTTTCGCCTAGGACAGTTTCCTATACTTCCTATAATGGAAGATTTTCAATTTTCGCTTGATGCAAGGAAAGTTCTTGGAAAGACTAGGCTTACAAAGTCAAGATTGCTGGTCTCTGATCGAAGGTATAGAGGAAATACAATTACCAAACTCAAGATGATGAAACAGATGCACGACCTACGGAAAATGTATATAAATGGACGAGATGTTAGTGAGATTTCGGACATCTACAGGGATATAAGATAACTTTTGGAGTGTAAAAGGAGAATTAAAAATGAGCTACTATGAAGAGAAAGATTTAAAGGATTTCCCTACAATGGGCGAAGAAGCACCACAAATGTGGGAAGATTTCATGAAGTATTACGGCGGAGTTTTTGAAGAAGGCGCATTAACTGCAAGAGAGAAGTCGCTTATAGCACTCGCAGTTGCAACAGGTATTCAATGCCCATATTGTATCGATTCATATACTCGTGATTGCCTAAATAAAGGTGTCAATGAAGAGCAGATGACAGAAGCAATTCATGTCGCTGCTGCTATTAGAGGTGGAGCAACACTGGCACACGGAGTTCAAATGAAGAAAATTGTAAAGAAACTGGAGTTTTAATAATGACAATGGAAGAAAATAGAGCAGTATTGCTAGATGCGTTCAAAGCGGTACCGGATTTTGAGGAAAACATGGTAAATAATGAGGCAAAGTTTAGTGCAAAGGATCTTATGATTCTTCAAATTAATCTTGGCAAGATGTGCAACCAGAAATGCAAGCATTGTCATGTTATGGCTGGTCCTGACCGCAAAGAAGTGATGTCTAAGGAGACAATGGCAGCCTGCCTTAAAGTTTACGAGAATAATAGTTTTGACACTATAGATATTACAGGTGGTGCTCCAGAGATGAATCCAAATTTCGAGTGGTTTATCGAGGAGGCTTCAAAAATATGCAATCATGTAATAGTAAGAACAAATTTAACTATTCTTGCTGAACCGCAATATGAGCACCTTATGCAAAAATATGCTGATGAACAAATTGAATTATTTGCTTCTCTTCCATATTATTCGAAAAAAGATACCGATAGACAGCGCGGAGAGTCAGTGTTCGATGGTTCTGTAGAAATTCTTAAGAAGTTGAATAGGCTCGGTTATGGTGATGATGATAAGCTTGTGCTTAATCTTGTTTATAATCCAGGTGGAGCATTCCTTCCACCTGCACAAACTTCTCTTGAGAAGGAATATAGGCAGAAGCTAATGTCGGATTTCGGAATAAAATTTACAAACCTTTATGCAATAACAAATAATCCAGTTGGACGATTCGGCGAATTCCTTCTAAGAAGTGAAAATTTTGATTCTTATATGGAAACTCTTTGCCAAGCTTATAATCCAAGCGCAGAAATGACGATGATGTGCAGAAACCAACTTTCTGTTGGCTATGATGGGCGTCTATATGATTGTGATTTTAATCAGAGCATAGACCTTCCAGTTGTAAATAACAAAACCATATTTGATTATGCAAAGGGAGAGCCAATTGAGAAGCGTTGTATCGCTTTCAATAGTCATTGCTATGCATGCACAGCAGGGCAGGGTTCAAGTTGCGGAGGCGCAACTGCATAGAAACATCTACATAACCATCTACATAATCAACTACATAGTACAAACTGCATAGAGTAAAGGTGCAGGATGTGTTTTAACAATGTAGTGATAAATTAATGTCATCTATATCTTTTAATGTTTGTGTTATAATGGTGAAGTAAAAGGTTATTTATAATATATTAAAAGGAGGAACTATTATGGATGACAATATGATTTTGGCAGGACTTGGAATTTCACTTCTTGCTTTTGTAATTATTGCAATAGTAATCGGTGTTCTTTCAATCGTTGCTTGTTGGAAGCTGTTCGAGAAGGCTGGGGAGCCTGGTTGGAAGTCAATAATTCCACTATATAATTCTTATATTTTGTACAAAATTTGCTGGAAGCCAATGATGTTCTGGATTGTATTGGCATGTAGTGCTGTAAATTGTGCAGCAGCTGCAATTACTAATGATCCAAACAATTGGATTGGTATAATTGCTTTGCTTGTAGTGGCAGTCATTACTATTATGCAACTAGTGATGTTGTCAAAGGCCTATGGCCATGGCGGTGGATTTGCAGTTGGTTTGGTTTTCTTAAACACAATCTTTATATTAATTCTTGGATTGGGAAATTCGCAGTATGTAGGAAATCCTTCTGAGAAAGAAGAAGAACAGTTGTAGATTTATTACAATTAATGACAAGAGCCTTCGCATATCAAAATGCGAAGGCTCTTGTTGTATAACAATAAAAACTGTTTGCTCATAATAGTTTACATATTCTGCTAACTTATTGGAATATTATGCTTTCATATTTACTTATTATGCTTCTAAAGCCAAACTGTCACAAGCTTCTGTTACAGGAACTGTAAGCTTTATTGATGAATTCTCTATTTCTATTGAATATGTTTTATGAATCATGCAATTGATTGGATCTTCTGTTGCAATCACTACTGCCAAGCTATGACCTGGTTCAAGTG
>JAAZHB010000136.1 GCA_012510935.1 Clostridiales bacterium | reverse complement strand
TATAACGATTTCTCTTGAAAAAACCTTTAAATTTTGCGATTTAAGGCGACTTTGTAATAAAAAGGAGAAAAACCATTTAATTGATAAAATGCGCCTTATATGGTAAAATATAGCCGATGCCAAGAGGCATCGGCATTTTTTATTGTGAAAATGCAGAAAGGATTATAAATGAGCGAGCAGAAGAAAGATTATGGTGCTGAACAGATTCAGGTGCTAGAAGGACTTGAACCAGTTAGACTAAGACCTGGCATGTATATTGGTAGTACAGGTCCTGCAGGTTTACACCATCTTGTATATGAGGTTGTTGATAACTCAGTTGATGAAGCCCTTGCGGGATTCTGCAATCACATTGAAGTTACAATTGAACCAGATAATTCAATTACAGTAAGTGATAACGGAAGAGGAATGCCAGTTGACATTCACCCTAAGATGGGAATTCCAGCCGTTCAAGTTATACACACACAGCTCCACGCAGGAGGAAAGTTCGGTGGCGGAGGATATAAAGTGTCGGGAGGTCTTCACGGAGTTGGAGCTTCTGTTGTAAATGCTCTATCTGATCATATGATTGTACAGGTTAAGAGAAATGGCAATCTATATGAGCAAGAATATTGGCAGGGAAAGAAAGCATCAGAGTTGAAGATAGTTGGTGATGCGAAGGGGACAGGATCTAAAACACAGTTCTGGCCAGACGGAACAATATTTGACGATACAATTTTTGATTACCACACTCTTTCAAAGAGAATGCGCGAGATGGCTTTCCTTAATAAGGGACTTCGTATCAGCATTGAGGATAAGAGAAAAGATAGCAAGAAGAAAGAAACTTTCCATTATGAGGGCGGTATTAAGGAATATGTTGAATATATCAACACTAATAAGGAAACTGTCAACGACAAAATTTTCTATTTTGAAACAAAGAAGGATGGCTACGAGGTAGAGGTAGCACTTCAATATAATGATAGATATAACGAGATGATTCTTTCTTATGCAAATAATATTAACACCATCGATGGTGGTTACCATCTTGTGGGATTAAAGTCTGCACTTACAAGAACTATTAACGATTATGCAAAGAGAAATAAGATACTTAAAGACAATGAAGCATCACTTTCAGGAGATGACGTTCGCGAAGGACTCACAGCAATAGTTAGTGTTAAGCTTACAAATCCACAGTTTGAGGGACAGACTAAAACTAAACTAGGTAATTCAGAAGTAAAGGGTTTAGTTGAGACTAATACTTGTGAGCAGCTTGGTTTCTTCCTAGATGAGAATCCAAGGGATGCCAAGAAGATAGTTGAGAAATGTATTGGTGCGGCAAGAGCTCGTGAAGCTGCTAGAAAAGCGAAGGAAATTACTAGAAAGTCTAACATTTCTAATTCAATTTCTCTCCCAGGTAAGTTAGCGGATTGCTCAGAGAAGAATCCAGATCTTTGTGAGATTTTTCTTGTTGAGGGAGATTCTGCGGGAGGTTCTGCTAAGCAGGGTCGTGATCGTAAGAGACAGGCTATTCTTCCTCTTAGAGGTAAGATTCTTAATGTTGAGAAGTCAAGACTGCATAGGATTTTGAATTCAGAAGAAATAAAGAATATGATTACAGCCTTCGGTTGCAATATTGGAGATGACTTTGACATAAGCAAACTGCGTTATGATAAGATTATCATAATGACCGATGCCGATGTCGATGGTGCGCACATTAGAACGCTGCTATTGACTTTCTTCTATAGATTTATGCCGCAGTTGATAGAAGGAGGACATGTATATTCAGCGCTACCACCTCTATTTAGAGTAAAGAGAGGCAAGGATATATGGTACACATACTCTGATGAGGAACAGGATGCACTTATTAAGAAGCTCAGGGAAGAATCTTCAACAAAGTTTGATATTCAAAGATATAAGGGTCTTGGAGAAATGGACTTTAATCAGCTTTGGGAGACAACAATGGACTACAACTCTCGTACACTCATCAAGATTACGGTTGAAGATGCAGAGACTGCGGATGAAATTTTCACAACTTTGATGGGCGATAAGGTTCCACCTCGTAAGAAGTTTATCGAGGAAAATGCAAGATATGTAAAGAATCTTGATATCTAAGGAAAAATTAAGGAGATAAAATGTCGGACATTTTAGATAATAGTAAGATTATAGAACATGATTTATATCACGAAATGAAGGATTCATATATCGACTACGCAATGTCTGTAATAGTTGGTCGTGCTCTTCCTGATGTAAGAGATGGTCTTAAGCCAGTACATAGAAGAATTCTATATGGAATGCATGAACTAGGCGTTACACCAGATAAGCCACATAAGAAATCAGCAAGAATTGTCGGTGAAGTAATGGGTAAATATCACCCTCATGGAGATAGCTCAATTTATGAGGCAATGGTTAAGCTTGCACAGGACTTTTCAACAAGATATATGCTAGTAGATGGGCATGGTAACTTTGGTTCGGTTGATGGTGACGGAGCAGCCGCAATGAGATACACAGAGGCAAGAATGTCTCCATTCTCACTTCAAATGTTGAGAGACCTAGACAAAGACACAGTTGATTTTATGGATAACTTTGATGGAGAAGAAAAAGAACCAATGGTATTGCCATCAAGAGTTCCTAATCTTCTTATCAATGGCTCTAATGGTATTGCGGTAGGAATGGCAACATCCATCCCTCCACATAATCTTGGTGAGGTTATTGATGCATGCATTGAGATGATAGACAATCCAGATGCAACTGTTGACGATTTAATTAAGCACATAAAGGCCCCTGATTTCCCAACTGGTGGAATTATTCTTGGGCGTACCTCGGCTCACGAAGCATATCACACAGGTCAAGGGAAGGTTACAATTCGTTCTGTAACTAACTACGAAGAAGGAGTTGGAAGAAATAAGGATAAAATTATTATTTCAGAAATTCCTTACCAGGTTAATAAGGCCCGTCTTATTGAGGCAATGGCTGAACTTGTAAAGAATAAGAGAGTAGATGGCATCTACGATATTAGAGATGAATCCAACAGAGAAGGAACTAGGATTGTCATAGAACTTAAGAAGGACGCTAATCCAAACATAATCCTAAACAGACTGTATAAACACACTCAGCTTCAGGTTTCATATTCGATGATTATGCTTGCACTAGTTGATGGACAGCCTAAAATTTTAACGCTTAGAGAAATTATAGACGAGTATTTAAAGCATCAAAGAATTGTTGTAACAAGAAGAACAAGATTTGAACTTGCAAAGGCAGAGGCTAGAGCACATATTCTCGAAGGTCTTATTATTGCACTTGATAATATTGACGAAATCATTCGTGTAATTAGAGCATCTTATAATGATGCTAAGGCTAAATTAATGGTCAAGTTTCAATTATCTGATGTACAAGCGCAGGCTATTCTAGACATGAGACTTGCTCGTCTGCAAGGCCTCGAAAGAGAGAAGCTTGAGAAGGAATATAATGAAATTCTTGAAAAAATTAAATATTATAAGGAAATCCTTGCAGATATACACAAGCTTCTTGGAGTAATCAAAGACGAACTTCTAGAAATTAAAAATAAATGGGCGGATAAGAGAAGAGCTAGTATCGTTGCTGATGAAGGCGAAATTGATGTGGAATCTCTTATTGATGAGGAAGAAGTAGCGATTACACTTACACATCTAGGATATGTAAAGAGAGTTCCTGAGAATACTTATAAGGCTCAACGAAGAGGTGGAAAGGGAATTCAAGGCCTAACAACCAGAGAGACTGATTTTGTAAAAGACCTAATTATTACATCTACCCACGATTATCTGATGTTCTTTACAGATGCAGGACGCGTATATAAGATTAAGGCATACGAAATTCCAGAAGCTTCAAGAAATGCTAAGGGAACTCCATTAATTAACTTTTTGAATTTAAATCAGGGAGAGAGAGTTACTGCTTGTATTCCAATCAAGAGCCTTGAGACAGACGAAGAGCTGATAATGGTAACCAAGAAGGGAACTATTAAGAAGACTCCGCTCAAGGAATTTGATACAAATAGAAAAACAGGCCTAATTGCAATCAACCTCAAGGATGACGACAAGCTAATTAGTGTAGCTCGTTCAACTGTGAATGAAACAGTTCTTGTTGTGACTCGTAATGGTAAGGCTATTGCCTTCAGCGAGGGAGATGTACGTTCAATGGGTAGAGCGGCAGGCGGAGTAAGAGCTATTTCCCTTGAAGATAATGATGAAGTCGTATCAATGGAATTAGATATCGATAAGTCTAGAAAAATGCTCGTAGTCACAGAGAAAGGCTTTGGAAAAAGAACTGCTCTTGATGAGTACAGACTTCAGGCCCGTGGCGGTAAAGGTGTTGCCACATACGACAAGAGTAAGTTTGACGAAACAGGACATCTAATTGGAGCAACACTTGTTGGCAGCGATGATGAATTGATGATTATTAATTCAGAAGGTACAATTATTCGAATCAAGGCAAGTGATATTAGTACATCTGGCAGATCGACAAAGGGTGTAAAGATTATGAAGTTCAAGAAAGACATCAAAATTGTATCTATTGCCAAGGTCATTGATGATGAAGCAGCAGAGAAACCTTCAACAACGGTAAAGGACAAGAAGGATGAGAATCCAAATCTCGGCTCTGATGGAAATGAACAAATCACTTTAGTGTAAACACATTTTTGTACTTCACTGAACAGATTGAAAAATAATAGAAGGGAAGGAAAATCCTTAAGATTATTCCTTCCCCTTTGTATTTTATTTAATAATTACATCCGTAAGCATACGTTTTGGAGCATAATGAACATCGTCCTCACTGCGATAATACATTACAGAGTCACCCTCCTTGGCGTCAATTAGTCTAATGTCTTCACCACGACCTCCAAGCGATATGACAAGTTGTATAATGAATTTGTCATCCAAGCCAAGCTTTTCTTTTAGCTTATCATTGCTATAGTTTCCTATCATGCAACACCCCAAGCCCATTTCCGTTGCAGCAAGAGTAATCGTCTGCGCAACTATGCCAACATCCTTAAGAAATCTTTCTGGGTTAGAATTCACATCTGTATCTTGACAGATTAGAATATAGGCAGGAGCTTCCTTGCCATCGTATGGAAAACTGTAATCTGGCAAGCTAGCGGCATATTTTATATTAGTCAAAACCGTTTTACACTCATCTTCATCAGTAATTAAGTAATACTTCAGAGGCTGAATACTCATGCTCGCAGGTGTTTGTCGAGCACAATCAACCATCTCAAGAAGCATCTCTCGTGTTACCGGAACACTTCTGTCGTAGTTTCTATATGAGCGATTTTTTTTAATAAGATCCTTTAACATAACCCTCTCT
>JAAZHB010000135.1 GCA_012510935.1 Clostridiales bacterium | reverse complement strand
GAGAAAGCTAAGATTGACTAGAGCGTAAGACTAGAAAGAATGACTAGGCTAAGTGACTAGGAATATACCAGATACAGAGATTAAAGAAAAAGAAAGATTTAAAAAGATGAAACTAACAACTGCAATAAAAAACATTGTTCCAAGCATAGGAAGAATTATTGAAGAGCATAAGGGAAGGAGGACAGCTGTGAGAAGAGAGATATATTATTTATCTGCAGATGGAAAAACGAACATACATGCATCAATATGGGAGCCATCGTGCGAACCTAAGGCGGTTGTTCAAATTTTCCATGGAATGATAGAACATATTGGAAGATATTCTGACTTTGCAGAATTTCTTGCATCTAAAGGCTATGTTGTTGCAGGAGAAGATCACCTCGGACATGGCGAATCAGTAGTTGATGGGACATATTATGGATATTTTGGCAAGGATGGCAATAGCAATATAATTGCAGACAATCATGCTTTAAGACTTAAGCTTGAGGCTGAGTATCCTAACCTTCCAGTCATAATGCTTGGACATAGCATGGGCTCATTCCTTGTGAGACAATATGTTACGGAGAATTCTTCGGAATATGCGCAAGGACTTACAGGTGCGATTTTCATGGGCACCGGTTGGCAACCAAGAATCGCAATTGTAGGGGGAAAGGTGCTTACAAAGGTTATTGGATTTTTTAAAGGTGATAAAGCTACATCAAGGTTTATTGATAAGATTGTAATGGGTCCATATTTCAAGAAAATTGAGAACCCAAAGACCGTTAGTGACTGGTTATCAAGAAGCGAAGAGTCCGTTATTGCATACAGAACCGATCCGTATTGCAGGTTCCATTTCTCGACAAATGCATATTATAATATGTTTAAGAGTGTAGGGATTAGCCAGAAGATTAGCAGAATCAAGACTCTTCCTGAAGGGTTCCCTATCTTGCTTATATCGGGTGCTGAGGACCCAGTTGGCAACTATGGCGAGGGAGTTAGAAAAGCATTTATGGCATACAAAGAGAATACTAAGTGCCAAGTGGATATTAAGTTGTATGACGATGACAGACATGAGGTTTTAAATGAGCTCAACAAAGATGAAGTATATTCTGACTTGCTTGAGTGGCTAGATTGTCTAGTGGAGGATAGAAAATAATGGGATATTATGATGAGTATAGAAGTAAATTAAGAACTCCTGAAGAAGCAGTTAAGGCTGTAAAGAGTGGAGATTGGGTTGACTATTCATGCAGTGAAGGATATCCAGTTCTGCTCGACAGAGCTCTTTCGAAGAGAAAAGATGAGTTAACTGATGTAAAGTTCAGAGGACTGATTATAAATAGACCGCTTGAGGTTGTTGAGTGTGATCCGCAAAGAGAGCATTTCATCTACAACTCGTGGCATATGTCTGGATATGAGCGCAAGCTTTGTGATAAGGGTTTATGCAATTTTATGCCAATGCTTTTCAGATATTTACCTTCATATTATCGTAACTACATTAAGGTGAATGTAGCTATGATGGCAGTTACACCAATGGACAAGAATGGGTATTTCGGATTTTCTTTCAACAATGCTTATGCAAGGGCTGTTATGGATGCGGCGGACATAGTAATTCTGGAAGTTAACGAAAAGCTTAGGTGGGTGCCGGGGCTTGAGAATTGCATACATATTTCCGAGGTTGATGCGGTTGTGGAAGGCGAACACGAAGATTTCGTTAATCTTCCTACCGCTAGCCCAACTGAGATTGAGCTACAGATTGCAAAGACTATAGTTGGGCAGATAGAAGATGGTTCAGTTTTGCAGCTTGGAGCTGGGTCAATGCCTGACACAATTGGAACGCTGATTGCAAAGTCAGATCTCAAGAATTTGGGTGTTCATTCGGAGCTTCTGGTAAATGCCAATCTTGAGATGTGGAAGGCTGGGAAGCTTACAAATTCAAGCAAAACTGGCCCTTATAATGGCAAGAGTGTATTCGGTATAGCATATGGTTCACAGGAACTTTACGACTGGACCGCTGAGAACAATGGTGTGCTTGCACATACAATCGATTATATCAATGACCCTGTAGTTGTTGCTGGAATAGATAAATTTGTATCGATTAATAACTGTATTGGGGTTGATATGTACGGACAGGTTAGCTCAGAATCAGTAGGCAAGAGGCATATTAGTGGAACTGGCGGGCAACTTGATTTCTTGCAAGGTGGCTATGACGGCAAGACAGCAAATAGCTTTATTGCATTCAGTTCTACTTTTTCAGATAAGAAGGGAGTAATGCATTCAAGAATTGTTCCGTCTTTCAATGGAGATATTATTACAGACCCAAGGTCTCAAACTTTCAATCTCGTAACTGAGTATGGCATCGAGAATTTCACTGGTTGTACCACATGGGAAAGGGCCGAGAAGCTTGTTAATCTTGCACACCCCGATTTTCGTGAGGAGTTAATTCAGTCAGCTGAAGAACTTGGTATTTGGAGACACACAAATAAGAGATAAGGAACAAGGACTTTTGCTATGCAATAGTTTTAAGAAGTAATGTCATATACGTTTTCTTTGATAATTAAATTAGGAATTACAATAGCACTGGCGGTTTTCCTCGGAAACGGCAGTGTTGTTGTGTTTAATAGGCTGCCAGTCAAATGGTTTGAGGACTGGAAAGATGATAATAGTGAAGAGGAGAGAGTTCTACCAGATAGGCTTCTCCAAAGTATTGCGGATGGAAGACAAAGGATTACTAGCACACCCTGGAAGGTTTATGCTATAGGCCTCTTTGGGGTTACAGGCGCTTTTCTAGCCACAAGAGAGACTTTGCAATTCTCAGTGGCGGTAATGCTTGTCCTGGCCATATTATTGCTTATGGCAGTAGCTGATTACCTGTATATGATAGTTCCAGATCAGCTTATTATGTTGCTTGCTGTTTCTGCAGTAGGATTTGTCGGTCTTTATGAGAATTGGTGGGAGATGCCTGCTGGCGCGCTTGTCGGATTCGGGCTATCAGCTCTTGTATGGGTTCTGGGAAAACTAATCTATAAGAAGGAGTGTATCGGCGGTGCCGACATAAAGTTCTATGCGACAATGGGACTTGTATGCGGACGAACCGGCATTATAGTGATTTTTGTCTTAACAACGATTTTCACATTAATACATTCACTTTATTATATGTTTATCAACAGAGGCTTGGTGAAAGGCAAAGAGAAGACGAGCGTACCGATGTTGCCATCTGCTTTTATTGCATCCTTTTTGTATCTAGTTTTTCTGTGGGACTTACTGGGACTAATTAATTTATAAAAAGACTTGATTTAAACAAAGCCAAGATGGATTACACTTTGATTTAACAAAGCTGCGAGATTCTTGAACTAAGGTTGGAGAGAAAAGTATGTCACAAAATGTTTTAATTAAAATTGAATATGATGGAAGTGACTTTTCTGGATGGCAGAAACAACCGGACAAACGAACGGTTCAAGGTGAGATAGAAGATGTCCTAAAATATATTGCTATGGAAGATGTACCTATAAATGGTACTAGCAGGACGGATGCCGGTGTTCATGCGTTAGGCCAATGTGCTACATTTATCTGGGACAATCCAATGCCGGTAGATAGGCTTGCAATGGTAATGAATAGAAGATTTGGCGCAGGCGGTATAGGAAGAAGTAATGCTCCAGGGGATATTAGAATTATAGCTGCAGAGGCTGTGCCCGACGATTTTCATGCTAGGTTTTCATGTGTTGGTAAAACTTATAGATATGTGATTAACAGAACTGGGAACATTTATCACCGCAAATATGCGTACCTGTTAGACGAGGACCTTGACTGGAAGGAGATGCAAAAAGCAGCAGACCATATAGTGGGAACCCACGATTTTGCTTGCTTTCAATCCTCCGGAGGAACTCCAAGAGAGACAACTGTGAGAACAATTACTGCACTTGATATAATAGATCATGGCGAAGAATTATGGATTGAGGTTACAGGAGATGGTTTCCTGTATAATATGGTGAGAATAATAGTTGGGACGCTTGTTGAGGTTGGACTTGGCAAACGGTCAGCTGATGAAATGCCTTCGGTTATTGAATCATGCGATAGAGCAAAGGCAGGATTTACTGCTTTACCAGGAGGGCTATATTTGAAAGAAATTTATTTTGACAAGGAGAAGATGTATGAAAATGAGCTTTAAGACTCTAGAACTGAGAGATGGTTGTATTTATGTGCTTGATCAGACCAAATTGCCACTTGAAGAAGTTTATCTAGAAGCAAGGACAACTGAAGACATTTATAATTACATCAAAGAACTTGTCGTTAGAGGAGCTACACTTATCGGTGTTACTGCAGGTTACGGAATGTGGCTTGGAATGCAAGAGATTTTGAGAGGAATCCCACAGGACCAGTATCTGTCAGAAGAAGAGGTCGAAGTGATAGGACTCGCTTATGATGAGAAAGCAAGATATATTAACTCTTCTCGCCCAACTGCTGTAAACCTGTCCTATGCTGTCAACAGAATGCTTGATGCATGGGATAGAAGCAAGTATTCGCTTGTATCAGATAAGGCGTCAGAAGCAAGACAGTTCCTCACACCGGAAGATATCCTAGGGGATCTTCTCAAGGAAGCGGATGCAATCAAGGATGAAGATTCTAAATGCAGCAGGCTTAAGGGCGAGTATGCGCTAGAGTTGCTGTCAGATGGAATGACAATCTTGACTCATTGCAACGCAGGTGCACTAACAGGTGTTGACTCAGGAGGAATATTTGACCCATTTTATGTTGGCAAAGAAAGAGGGCTTAACTTTAAGCTGTATTGCGATGAGACAAGACCTTTGCTACAAGGCGCAAGGCTATCAGCTTGGGAACTTAGCCGAATGGGAATTGATACAACTTTGATTTGTGACAATATGGCTTCGACTGTTATGAAGCAGGGGAAAATCGATGCCGTTATGGTTGGTTGTGACAGAATGGCGGCTAACGGAGATTTTGCAAACAAGATTGGAACCAGCGGTGTTGCTATTCTAGCAAAAGAATACAACATACCTTTCTATGTATCGCTACCAACAACCAGCATTGATATGCTGACAGAAGAAGGCGATGATATAGTAATTGAAGAGAGAGACGGAACAGAAGTTACTGAGAAGTGGTACAAAAATAGGCTTGCACCTATGAATGTAAGCACCTATAATCCAGCTTTCGATGTAACGGATAATAAATATATAACAGCAATTATTACTGAGAAAGGGATTGTGTATCCACCTTTTTCAGATAATCTTAAGGCCCTAATGGAGGACTAATAGTGTACAGAGTAAGGATTGATAGGTTTGAAGGACCGTTTGACCTTCTTGTGTATCTTCTAGAAAGCGCAAAGATGGATATCTATGATATCCGCGTTTCAGAGATTACCGAGCAGTATCTTGAATACCTAAAGCAAATGGAAGATCTTGATATTGAGATTTCAAGCGAGTTTATTGTGCTTGCGGCGGTTCTTATTAGACTTAAGTCGCACATGCTTCTCCCAAGAATCAATGAAGATGGCGAGGTAGTTTTTGAAGAGGACCCAAGAACGGATCTAGCGAACAAAATTGCTGAGTATGTCAAGACAAAGCAAATTGCGGAAATGCTCGCGGCTAGAGAAGAGAAATATATGAATGTTTTCGAAAAGCCTGCAGAGGACATGTCCAAGTATTTGGATGAACCTGACGAGCTTTTGGTTGCGAAGGAAGATCAGCTTGTAAGCGCTTTTATTCTTTTTCTTACTAAAAAGAAAAAAGTTGAAGATGTCACTAAGCGGTACCAACGCGTGCGTAGACAGAAGGAATCGATTGAAGTAAGAATTAAGCAGATGACTCAGGAGATTGAGAGAAGACTTGCGATGAATGGGAAAGTAACATTCAACGAGCTTTTGCCAGCGGAACATGATCGATATGACATTGCCACTTCATTTTTCTCGCTGCTATCTATGCTAAAGGAGCAGGATATAGATGCGGATCAGAGGGAAGCCTTCGGAGAGATTACTATCATGAGAAAGGAAGAATCAAATGTATAGCAGAAAGACAATGAAGTCCGCACTTGAGTCAATGATGTTTATGTGGGGCGAGCCATTAGAGGTCAAGGATGCAGCGCAGGTACTGGACGCTGACAAGAGCGAGATAAGGGAACTTTTCCAAGAGCTATCTAACGAATATGAGGCTGAAGGAAGAGGTATTAGGATTAGACAGATTGAAGATGCATTTGGTTATGTTACACTTGCAGAAAACGAAATTCATATTAGCAAGCTTTGCACTCCGGTTAGGGTAAGAAGGTTATCTCAGGCAGCACTTGAGGTTCTTGCAATTATTGCATATAGACAGCCAGTTTCGCGTGGAGAGATTGATTCTATTAGAGGCATTAAAAGCGAGAGAGTAATAGACGGACTTATCGGCAAAGAACTCGTAGAGGTAGTCGGTAGATCGGACGGTGTCGGAAGACCATTGCTCTATGGTACAACAAAAGAGTTTTTGAAAAAATTTGGTTTTTCATCCCTAGCAGATTTGCCGGAGGTTGCAGAATTTGAGTCGCTTAGAAGAACCGGCGACGAGGCGGAACTACACGAGCAAATCTCTATGGATTTTGATAACTCAGCAAAGCAAAATGAAAGCTCAGAGGAGGAAATTGATGAGAATTAATAAGTATATTGCATCCTCGGGTGTTACAAGTAGACGAAAAGCGGATGAATTGATTGAGGCTGGCAAAGTTAAGATTAATGGAAAGAAGCTTTTGAATCTAGGATACCATGTTCAGGATGGAGATGTGGTTGAGGTAGATGGAAGAAGAATCAGCGTTACAGAGAAGAAAGTCTATTATCTTTTGAACAAGCCATGTGGATATGTAACTACGACAATCGACAAAGAAGGTAGACCGACAGTAATAGACCTTGTTCCGGACGAATATAGACTTTTCCCAGTAGGACGTCTGGATTACAACACTTCTGGACTTCTGATAATGACAAATGATGGAGACCTATCCAATAAGCTGATGCATCCATCAAAGGAGTTTGACAAGAAGTATCTCGTAAGGGCGGCAGGAATCATTACTCGTGCAGAGGCTGCAGCGCTTGCAAAGGGTATTGACATAGGCGGTTTTGTAACTTCTAAAGCAGAAGTTAAACTGCTTAGACATGATAAGAACTCTTCTCTTGTCGAGATTACAATTCATGAGGGAAAGAACAGACAGGTTCGTCGCATGTTTAAGGCTATTGGACATAATGTTGAAGAGCTTCAGAGAATTCAATTGGGCAAGCTTGAGATAGGAAGGCTTGGAGTAGGAAAATGTCGTAAGCTTGGACCTGCAGAGGTTGAATATTTAAAGAGCTTTTAAGTAGTTAGTTCGGACATAGAAGGAGATTAGTGTATGATTACAAAGGCGTATGGAAGAAAGACAAAGCAGCTAGGAGCTTTTGAAATAAGTAGCGATATGGTAAAGCTAGCAAGAGAGAATGATAGTCATGATACATTCTTAAATGCTGGTAGAGGTAATCCAAATTGGATTAATACCCAAGCGAGACTGGCTTTTGCAAGATTGATGGAGTTTGGCGTTACAGAGTCGCGTAGAACGCTAGATAATGGATATATTGCAGGAAATGTTGAGCCTACAGGTATCGTCGAAAGATTCAAGAGGTTCTTTAGAAGCAGCGATGAAACTGATGCTTTTATTATGGAGAGCATAGACTATGCAGTTCAAGAATTGGGACAAGACAGGGAAGAACTGATTTGCGAGCTTACAAATGCTGTTGTTGGAAATAATTATCCAGTTCCTAGTAGATGCTTAGAGAATATCGAACAAATTCTAGCGGCCTTTCTTCAAGATACTTTGTTTGGAGATGAGGATTTAGCGGATGAGACAGATGTGTTCCCGACAGAGGGTGGAACAGCTGCTATTTGTTATATTTTCGATTGCTTGAAGCATAATTGTTTGCTGGAGGAAGGCGATTATATTGCAATCAATACGCCGATTTTTACACCATACATTCAGATTCCAAGACTTACTAACTTCCGTTTTACTGAGATAAACCTCAATGCTACAGAGGAGTCGAACTGGCATGTTCCAGATGCTGAGTTTGACAAGCTGCTAGACCCGAATGTGAAGGCTTTTTTCTTAGTAAACCCAACTAATCCTGGAGCACATGCTCTATCCGAAGATTCTTTGGAATGCATTCGTAAGATTGTAGAGCAAAGACCAGACCTAATTATTATTACAGATGATGTATATGGCACATTCGCAAAGGAATTCAAGACTGTGTATAGTGTGGCACCTCGCAATACTTTGCTTGTATATTCATATTCTAAGCTTTACGGCGTTACAGGTTGGAGAACGGGACTAATTGCACTCAACAAAGAGAATATTTTTGACGAACTGATTGCAAAACTACCACCTGAAAAGCAGGAAGTCCTAGACTTTGACTATTCGATAGTAACTACAGAGCCTCGAGAGATGAAGTTCATAGACAGAATCTGTGCTGACAGCAGGTCCATTGGACTTTATCACACCAGCGGTTTAAGCACACCTCAGCAAGCGATGATGGCGCTTCTTAGCTTGACGCACCTGGTTGTTAAGGCTGATGATGACTATATAAAGAAATGCGATGAAATAATTGCGAGAAGGTATCATACTTTGATGAGCAATCTTGGTCTTCCTGAAGATGATAGCCCAAGCAATACCAAATATTATACCCTTATCAATATCTTCAAGCTCGCAGAGCACCTATATGGTCAAGAGTTTGCAGATTACTTCAAAGAGAATTGCAACTTGATGGAGTTCATTACGAGTCTTGCCAAAAACAAGGGCGTTGTATTGATGGAGGGCGGCGGTTTCTCCGCTCCGACTGGAACTCTGCGTGTCTCATTTGCGAACCTTCCGGATGAAGCATATGAAAGACTTGCGACAAGGTTAATAGACCTCATTAGAGAATATTATGAGAAATATGTTGCTAGATTAAATAACTAGATTATAGAACAGGCCTGAACTTTCAAAGTTCAGGCCTGTTTTTCTTAATCCGTCTATTAATGTCTCTTGCAAGCTAGTTCATTAACTTCTAGCCTTACAACCAAAGTCTTTGCTAGGACAGCCTCATTGAAGGTGAATCCCTCAGGTCTATCGACTATCTTTGAAGATATTACCTCAAGTGCATGTGACTTCTCATCCAATCTGGAAAGGATTGTAACATGTGCCGTTCCAATCACACTAGTATATTTGTAAGATAGATTGCAACCATCTCCAACAACAGGTTCGTGATTACCGTCAATCTCAAAAGCTACGCTCTCAACAGCAGGCTGATTCTCTCCGAGGAAAGCTTCTGCTTTTCTTCCAGCGAGGGCGCCATGAAAATACAGAACCAGTTTATCATCTAAATATTCTTCCCCATAATTTAAAGGAACAATATAACAACCTTCCTTGTCTTGAAAAGCAATACGCATTACTTCTTCTTTAGCTATAAATTCTCTAATATCGTCTTGATTAGAGACACATCTTTCTTTTCTTCTCATTTCCATTCTATACACCGTCCTTTTAAGCTTCACCTTGGTCAACATCTTCTTCAACAGAAGAAGATTGATTATAGCCTAATAAGTTACAAGCCTTTGCTTCAACTGCATTGGCAATAGTCAGACAAAGGTCTAGGCTTGGAGCGTGGAAAACAGCACCGTGGTTTGCGAGAATTGTCGCATGTGTATTAACGAGAGTCTTTGCCGCATTTACTGCAAGCGTTTTCGTACCTGACGGAGCATAAGGTGCAACGAGAACATCTCCCATAATTGACTTCAATTCCGGGTCTTCAATTGCAAAACCAGCTTTGCTAGAAGCAAAAATACTGCATCCATTGGAGTGAGTATGAATTATGGCATTACAATCTGGGAAA
The DNA here is from genome assembly GCA_012510935.1 of Clostridiales bacterium. Next base: position 27 of record JAAZHB010000135.1, on the reverse strand, counting down.
GTTCTATATACAAAAGAGTGCATAATG
>JAAZHB010000134.1 GCA_012510935.1 Clostridiales bacterium | reverse complement strand
TTAAGAGAAAGATTCTAACGGGTGAGATTCCAAGCAGAACTAGACTGATGGAGATTGAGCTTGCCAACAAGATGAATGTTAGTAGAACACCAATCAGAGAAGCCATTAGAAGATTAGCAGAGGATGGTCTTGTACAGGTTGAGCCTAGAAGAGGCGCATTTGTTTCAAATATTTCAATAAAAGACATGCTGGATGTATTTGAGACAAGAGCAGATTTGGAGGGCTTTACGGCATACCTTGCCGCCCAAAGAATTACTGAAGAACAAAAGGTTGAGATGCGCAAGATTATTGAAGCTTATGATGCAGCTGCCGCAGCTAGGGATAAGGATGTAATTATTGCATTAGATGAGAACTTCCACAACTTCATCGTATCATGTTGTGATAATGATACGCTAAAGACTCTGATCAAGTTTGTTCAGGAGCTTGCGCTGAGGTTTAGGTATTTATACTATGACAAGTACTCTCTCTACTTAGAGACAGCGGCAGCGCACCGCAGAATAATGGAAGCAATCACATCAGGCGATGCACATCAGGCAAGAATAGTGGCAGAAGAACATATCCATGATTTAAAGAAATTTGTTATTAAGTTAGAGGATGAAATTTAAACTTCTACAATAGCTAGCAGCCCCTGTATTGGGAAATCAATACAGGGGCTGCTAGTTTTTTGATTAAATATTACGCGACTTGCCTAAAGAGGGATGGCAGCAAGGCGCTATTACCTATTTGGTAGTAACGGACTCTTCGAGGGCGGTTTTGATGGTTATGGTTTGACCATCACGCTCTACTTCCAAGGTAACCTCACTTCCAACCTTGTGTTCTCTTACTCTTGAAATCAAATCACTTGATGAAGCAACATCATCGCCATCAATAGATATTATTCTATCGCCTGCCTTAAGACCAGCTTCTTTTGCAGTGGCCCCAGCTACCTCGCTGATATAAACTCCTTCAGCTTGCTTGTAGTAAGCAGCAGTTTCACTGGTTATATCATATACGGTAACCCCGATTGCAGGTTTGGATGAAACTGTACCATTGTCAATGAGATCGTCGATTATTGAGGCAACATTAGAAATTGGTATTGCAAAAGCAAGACCCTCGATTCCCGTTCCGGTGCTCTTTGCTACTACTATACCGACTAGTTCTCCAGCGCCGTTGAAGAGTCCACCACCGGAGTTTCCTGGATTAATAGCTGCATCAGTTTGCAATAGGCTTAAAGTTGTATCGTTAATCGTAAGCCTTCTTTCTAGCGAGCTGATAACTCCTTGCGTAGCACTTCCTCCAAGAGTACCTAGAGGGTTGCCTATAGCAACAGCAAGATCACCAACCGACAGCTTTGCACTATCACCAATCTCAACAGCATCATAGTCGCTGCCAGCAATTTTTAATACTGCTATATCATTATCTTTGTCGTTGCCAACAAGAGCAGCAGATAGTTCGTTGCCGTTGTATAAGGTTACAGTAATGGATTGAGCATTTTCAATAACATGGTTATTTGTAACGATGTATCCATCTTCATGTACTATTACCCCACTACCAGCGCCCTCTGATACGGTAGCTTGACCAAAGACACCAGTGTTAGCAGTCTCGGTGGTAATCTCCACGACAGAGTTGGCATTCTTCGCAACGATTTCTTGTATTGTAAGCTTAGAGCCAGTGGCTTCTTCAAGTGAGGATGTAGCTAAGTTGTCATAAGCGCCAAATGAATTGGTACCAGATAATAGCACCGATACGAGAGCACCTATAGCGGCACTACAGAAAACAGCTATTATCATACAGATAGCAAAGAACTTCTTAGTTATATAAGGGGACTCATTCTTGAACTTGTCTTTGTGATGTCTTTTAAATTTCTTGGAGAAACCCGCATCAGAAGACTTGTCTGAATCTGGGTCAATAATGATTACAGAGTCATTATTGTGGATTATTTCGTGTTCCTGAAACTGTTCTTCAGAATGCTCTTCAGGTGGGTTAATATTGTTGTTTTCCATATAAAACAGTCCTCCTTAAATAGATAATTTGATTATAGATAGTGAGAGAAAAATTTAGTGTATTTATTGTGTTTTTTTGAAAAAAATTTATTTCGTTATTGTGAACAAGCGTATAAATAGTATAATTAAATAATTATGAGAAGTGAAGTAACATTAAAGATTAATAGCAAGCAGTATTCTGAAAATCTCATCCCTAAAGGGGACTCTTTTGAGAGAAATCTTGAGTTAGAAGATTCAGTTGAAATTATTACAGAGGGGATATTGTATTTTAAACCAAATGCAGTCTACCTCGTTTATAATGAGTCTGAAGAGATGGGAATGAGTAATGCGAAAGTTATGATGAAGGTTAAGGCTGACGAAATCCAGATAACTCGTTATGGCAAAAATAGCACAACTGATATGGATATGAAGCTTGAACCGGGAGTTGCTCAAATCGTTAGATACAAACTGCCAATGTTACCGGCTATGGAGCTTGAAATATATACTAATAAGTATGAAAATGGGCTTAATGACAAAGGAGAAGGCAGGTTGATGGTCGATTATAGATTAACAATGGAAGAATCATTCTCAAGAAGAAATATTCTCGATGTAGAGGTAATTCCAGCGAACTAAGCCAAGTAGTGTAATAAAATGTAAAAGACGCGCAGTGTTACGACAGAGGGGCATATAGCGCTTGATATAGGTTTAATTGTTTTTATATATAGAAAGAGGAGAGGAAGAGAGATGAAGAACACGGGCTTTAGCGCAGAGAAGTACATTGAGGAACAGTCAAAGTATATCCTAGAGAGGATTCAGTCAGGGGAAGGGAGATTATACTTGGAGTTTGGAGGAAAACTTGTGCAAGATAAGCACGCCAAAAGAGTTCTTCCTGGATTTGATGAAAATGCAAAGGTTAAGCTTCTTCAGAAGATGAAAGACAAGACCGAGATAATTATTTGCATATATGCAGGCGATATTATCAGAAGTAAGACTAGACAGGATTTCGGAATCACTTACGATTTAGAAGTAATGAGACTTATTGATACTTTTAGAGAATACGACCTAGAAATTAACTCAGTTGTAGTAACGAGATACGAGGATTCAGCACCAGTAAATATGTTCATAGATAAGCTGGAACGCCGCGGAATTAACACATATAAGCATATGTTTACAAAGGGATACCCAACTGATGTTGACACAATTGTAAGTGAGCAAGGTTATGGAGCAAACCCATATATAGAAGTTACTAAACCATTAGTTGTTGT
>JAAZHB010000133.1 GCA_012510935.1 Clostridiales bacterium | reverse complement strand
GTATAGCATAATGCAAAATTGCTGACCGCGCTTGCAGCTTGTATCGGCAGCTGGCACTACTCTGATTTCCGTCTTGATTTCGGGTTTAAGCGAAATTAGGCTATTGAACTTGTGTTCAATCGCATCTACCTCACTTGCAGACATTTCTTTATCGTTAAGATTTCTGAACAAATGAAATAATTTGCGTTTAAATATCATGTCATATAGATTTCTGTCCAACATCATGACTTTTCCCCCTCATATTACTTCTATAAAATTTCGTTCGAGAATGCAAGGTATTCTATTGAACAAATAACTTTTTGCCTGTAATTATTTCGCAAGGCTACTTTAAAGAGACTATTCTTTATAAACTAGTTCTGCATTCTTAAAGATACAAACTTCTTAACTGATACTCACATTCTTCATATCTATACTTTCGATTATACCATGTAGACAAATGCATAGAATTTATTTATTGCTTTCATTGGTATTATTAAATTAGATAATTTGACCATTTTTTATTATAAATTCTATAATTAATCATCAAATACCGGTTATATAAAAGGAGGCTCAAAATGACAGAACGCGAAAGATTAGCAAAAATGCAAGAAGGTTGGATGAAATTCGCTGAGGTTAGTCCAGGAGTAATTGAATCATTTGGCAATATGAGAGCAGCTGCTTGCCCAGAAGACGGAGCTCTTGATTTTAAGACACTTGAACTCATCAGTGTTGCAGTAGCCGTTGCTCGTAAATGCGAGCCATGTATGCTCTCACATGTTCAGTGTGCAGTTGACGCTGGTGTTACTCGTGAAGAACTATGTGCTGCACTAAACTGTGCTATACTACTTTGCGGTGGTCCTGGTTGGGCATATTCAGGAATGGCGCTTGAAGCATTTGACGACATGTCCGTAAACAAATAAATATTTTTATTTGAAAATCTAAAACAGGGACAGACACATATTAATTATATGAACCTGCCCCTGTTTTTATTTTGGGAATTGCCGTTATCGGCAACTTTAACGATATATTTACATATAGAATCTATAGATATTTTGCCGATAGCGATATATAATATAAAAAACAAGAAAGCAATTATCATAGATTAATCTATAGGAAGGAGGTTCAAATATGCCATATTTGTCAGTTAAAGACACAGCGATAAAATGGGGAATATCAGAACGAAGTGTCCGTGATTATTGCCAGAAAGGAAGAGTTCCGGGAGCTCTGTTAGTTAGGAAAACCTGGACTATTCCCGCTGATGCTATTAAACCGTTAAGGAAAATAAAGGCTACTAACAAGCCACGAACATTAACGACAGTGCTTCGTGATGAAAACTCTCACTCAATAAACGGTGGAATATATCATAAAATACAGATTGAATTAACATATAACTCCAATCATATTGAGGGCAGCAAACTCACTCATGATGAAACAAGATATATTTTTGAGACAAATACAATCGGTCTAGAGAACCGGCAATATAATGTTGATGACATTATAGAAACCATTAATCATTTCCGCTGTATTGACTATATTATTGTTAACAGTGATAAGACCCTAACTGAAAAGATGATTAAGGATTTGCATCAGATTCTGAAAAATGGAATCTCTGACAGCAAGCAATACTGGTTTGCTGTAGGTGATTATAAAAGACGCCCCAATGAAGTAGGCGGTATGTCTACAACTAGGCCAGAAGATGTTCATGCTAGAATCAAGACACTTATTAAGCAATATAATGAATTGAAGAATCCTTCTTTTGATGATCTTCTTGACTTCCATGTGGAGTTCGAAAGAATCCATCCATTTCAAGATGGGAATGGACGAGTCGGTAGATTAATTCTATTTAAAGAATGTCTCAAGAATAATATTGTTCCATTCATTATTACAGACGAAGTCAAAATGTTCTATTACCGCGGCTTATCCGAGTGGAATACGGAGAAAGGCTATCTTCGCGATACATGTCTTACTATGCAAGATAATATGAAAAAACATCTTGATTATTTCGAAATCAATTATCCTAAAGAATAAAATGAGTAATATAATGGGCAAAGGCCACTTAACAGGGAGCAGACACATTGGTCTGCCCCCTGTTTGGATTCTGCCCATACTGGCAATTTAATCAATGTTATCTCTCTTCTACCTCGGCAATTCCGTCAACGGCCCTTTGCAATATTCCATTCATATATGCAATCGTAATTCCATAATTTGTAAATGGGATATTCTGGTCAATTGCACACTTCATGCGATACAGAACCTCACGCTCGTTAAGCATACAACCGCCGCAATGAATCACCATCGCATATGGAGTTAGGTCCTCGGGAAATTCGGTACCGCTGACTGACTCAATATTTATATTCTTTCCAGTGAATTTTCTGAGCCAATTTGGAATCTTGACTGTACCAATGTCATTGCATTGACGATGATGCGTACACCCCTCTGCAATCAGAACTGTATCTCCGTCTTTCAGCGAACTAATCGCTTGTACTCCCTTCGCTGCCGTTTCAAGATAGCCTTTGTACCTTGCTAGCAGAATCGAAAATGAGGTCAATGGCACCTCCTGTGGAATAACCTTTGCGACCTTTTCAAAAACCTGGCTGTCTGTTATTACAAGAGCAGGTCTCTCGCCGAGTCTATTGAACGTGTCTTCTAAGCCTGTGTCCTGAACCACGATTGCGGTTGCATCTATATCTAGAATTTCTCTTAAGGTCTGCTGCTGCGGTAGAATGATTCTACCCTTTGGTGCAGATTCGTCTATTGGTACAACCATCACGATAAAGTCGCGCGGCTTAATCAGATCCTTCACTATGAATTTCTCTGGAGCACCTGTATTTGCCATTGCCCCGATGGTTTCTTTCAACTCATCGATGCCGATTCTCTCGGTAGCTGAAACGCAAATCTCACTCTCACCAAGTGTTCTTGGCTCGCTAAGGAAGTCTGACTTGTTGTACACAACAAGCATAGGAATCTCTTTTCGCTTGATAAGATTAATCATCTCCTCATCTTCTGTCGTGATTCCTTCTTCGCTATCTATTACCATGATGGCAATATCTGTCTTGTTGAGAACCTGCTTAGTTTTCTTAATTCTCAAAGTGCCAAGCTCCCCGCTGTCGTCAAATCCCGCTGTATCAATAATTACAACAGGTCCAAGGGGCAAGAGCTCCATTGACTTGTAAACAGGGTCGGTGGTGGTACCCTTTTGATTGGATACCACCGCCAATGCCTGATTTGTTACAGCATTTACCAAGCTGGATTTGCCAGCATTTCTTCTGCCAAAGAAACCTATATGAATTCGTTCTGACTGCGGTGTATCATTCAGTCCCATTTTTCGTGCCTCCATTAATAATTCGAATTGGTTTAAAGCGTGAGTCTGCCTCTGCCTTAGCAGCTCCTATTAGAATCCTGCTCCCGCTGCTGCAGGTGGTGTAAAGATTGTCTCAGACTGCTTGTCAGTT
>JAAZHB010000132.1 GCA_012510935.1 Clostridiales bacterium | reverse complement strand
GGCCTTAGAGGAATATTTGAGTCGATGATGACAGAAATAATGTATGAAATACCATCAGATCCTGATGTTGAAAGATGCATTATTACAAAAGATGTAGTTGAGAATGGCGCTAAACCGCTTCTTGAGAAAAGAGCATAGACTTTAATGATTTTAGGCGGCAAGCGTTTATCGTTAGCCGCCTATGTCTTTATTAATTGAAAGTTCGAGGAAATACAGTATGAATGAAAACAAATTTCCATTTATTGCTATAAAAGGGCAGACTTTCTTTCCTAACACAACAATAGGGTTCGATGTAGGAAGAGATAAGTCTATTGCCGCAGTCAATAAGGCGATGGAAGAAGATAAAGCTTGTGTAGTAGCAACTCAGAAGGATACATCAATAAATGATCCTTCGAATGAGGACTGTTATCACACTGGCGTAATTATTAGAATAAAACAAGTAGTAAAAAGACATGAAAACTATATCCGTGTATTAGCTGAATGCGAAAACAGGGTTAGAATAGGAGAAATATATGATAACGGAGAGCTGTTGTGCTGCGATTATGAACTTGCAGAAGACAAAGACAATTCTCTTGAAGATAGTTTTCTACTTGCGCAAATTAGAGTTTTAAAGAAGACTTTTATTAGATATATTGAGCTGTCTGATTCTAGAGAGGGTTTTGCACAATCACTCTTTGATGAGAATGAAGATGGAGCTGCAATTTGCAATATTATTTCTAGTGAAATTGAAATACCTTTCTCTGAAAAGCAGACTTTGCTAGAGATTGATTCTGTTCAGATACGAATAGAGCATTTAATTGAACTGATCAACAAAGAGAATCAGGTGCTTTCGATTGCGAAGAGAATAAGCAATAAAGTAGCTAAGAATATGAACCGCGGACAGAGGGAATATTATCTTAGAGAACAGCTCCAAGTAATAAAAGAAGAACTTGGTGAAGATGATAACGAAAGCAATGAACTCGAGGCTTGGAAAAAGAAGCTTGATGAGCTAAAGTTGCCTGAGAAAATCGACGCAAAGCTACCTAAGGAAATTGATCGTTTTGCAAAAATGCATGCGATGAGTCCAGATGCGAATGTGTCAAGAACATATATTGAGACAATCTTATCTTTGCCTTGGAACAATTCATCTAAAGCTAATGTTAATATTAAGAAAGCAGAGAAAACTCTTAATGAAGACCATTATGGCCTTGAGAAAGTTAAAGAGAGAATTGTGGAGTCTCTTGCAGTTATGCATCTTACTAAGGGCAACAAGGGACCAATTATTTGTCTTGTAGGCCCTCCCGGAGTAGGGAAGACTTCAATTGCGAAGTCTATTGCAAAAGCTACTAACAGAGAATATATGAGAATGTCACTCGGCGGAATTAAAGATGAAGCTGAGATTCGTGGACACAGAAGAACATATATAGGAGCTATTCCCGGTAGAATTATCAATGGAATAATTGAGACAGGAACAAATAATCCTCTTATTCTTTTTGATGAAGTTGATAAGATTGGACAAGACTTTAATGGCGATCCGGCATCAGCACTTCTCGAGGTACTAGATCCAGAACAGAACAAGGACTTTACAGATAGATATCTGGAAATCCCATTTGATTTGTCGAAGGCTATGTTCATTACAACTGCAAATACTACAGCTACTATTCCAGGACCGCTTCTTGATAGAATGGAAGTAATTGAACTGCCAAGCTATGTAGAGGAAGAGAAGGTAAGAATCGCAGAAGATTACCTCCTCCCTAAGCAACTCAAAGAACATGCAATAAAGAAAAGTCAATTGACTGTTAGCGAATCTGCAATAAGAAATATTATCAATTATTACACAAGAGAAGCTGGTGTGCGTAATCTCGAGAGAGAGATTGCAAATATTTGCAGAAAATCTGCAAAGAGCATCGTTGTTGATAAAAAGAACCGTTTCAGTGTTACTTCCCGCAATATCGACAAATTTCTTGGTCGAAAGAAATTCATCGAAGATATGGCGGATTTGAATTCAGAAGTAGGTACAACAACAGGACTGGCATGGACTGCTGTAGGCGGAGTAACTTTGGATATAGAAGTCGTAAAGATGCC
>JAAZHB010000131.1 GCA_012510935.1 Clostridiales bacterium | reverse complement strand
TTTCTTAAAATATGTTGGGAAGCCTAATAAAGTTATCGGTGTAACTGGAACTAACGGAAAGACAACTATCTGCAATCTGCTCATCGATATGTTTGCAGCAGATAATATTAGGGTGCAAAATAATAAGCTAGGCTCAAATATCAATACAGGAATTGCCACCACTTTAATTAGGGGTTCAAATTTCTTTGGTGAATCCAAATATGACACGGGAGTGTTTGAGATAGATGAGAGATCTGCTCTAAAGATTTTCCCATATATTAAGCCTGACTACTTAATAATCTCTAATTTATTCACAGATTCAATTAAAAGAAATGCTCATCCGGAGTTTATTAAGAATATTCTAACTAAATATATGCCTAAAGAGACTAAGCTTGTTCTAAATGCAGATGACTTAATATCTTGTAGCGTTGCACCTGAGAATGATAGGGTTTACTTCGGAATAGACAGAATGCCTACCGATATCAAGAAGTGTATTAATAGAATTAACGATTTTAGAGTTTGTCCAATTTGCAAAGGTGAACTTGAATATGATTATCTTAGATACCATCATATTGGCAAAGCTCATTGCACACGAGGAGATTTTAAAAGCCCGGAGTACGACTATACTGGATATAACGTCGATACAGATAATATGACAATTGAAGTGCGTGATTCAGAAGGCTCTGGAAAGTATAGATTGATAAGTGACAGTATTTTTAATATTTATAATGTAGTTACTAGCATTTCTATGTTTAGAGAATTAGGATACTCGCATCAGAAGATTAGCAATTTACTTGACTCAGTAGAAATTATCAAGACAAGATTTGGAGTAAGGGAAGCTGGGAAGGTTAAAGTTATTAATCAAATGGCAAAGGACAAAAATGCATTAGGATCTTCAAGGGCATTTGACTATGTTAGTGGATTAGATGGTGATAAAGAGTTAATACTTATGATGAATTGTGCTGGTGATCAGAAGCATTCCTCTGAAAATGTAACATGGCTATACGGATGCGATTTTGAGTTCCTTAATAAAGAAAACATTAAGACCATTATTGTTACAGGCCCTCGATATGCAGACTACAAGTTAAGATTATTGTTCGCGGGAGTTCCTGAAGACAGGATAAGATGTACTAGAAACGAAATTGATGCACCAGATTTATTGGATCTTACAGCTGGTGAAAGTATATATGTATTTCATGGTACTGATACTTTAAAACTATGTAATCAGGTTATTGATAAGACTTGTAAACTAGCTAAAGAGAAAGGCACTAACTAATGAAGATAGAGTTGTTGTTCCCAGATACATGCAATTTATATGGTGATCTGGCTAATATCGAATATTTACAAAAATCATATGACGAAATTGAAGTAATTAATACGGCAATTAACGGCACTCCTTATTTTGCTGAAAATGATCCAGACATGATTTATATTGGTGCAATGAGTGAATCAACGCAAGAATTAGCGGTTGAACGGCTGTTGCCATTTAAAGATAGAATTATTGAACTTATAGATAAGAATACAATAATTGTGGCCACAGGAAATGCGTTGGAACTATTTGGCTCTTCAATTGAAAATGAAGATGGCTCATCAATTAAATGCCTTGGTATTTTTAATACAGTTGCTAAACGACAGATGATGAATCGATTTAACGCAATTTATGTTGGTAAATTCAACGATATTGAAATTGTTGGATTTAAGAGCCAATTTAGTCATTCATATGGTGATTATGATGGGTATGAACCTCTTTTCATTACAGAGAGAGGGACAGGTCTTAATCCAGATGTTGAGAATGAAGGGATTAGGAAGAATAATTTCTTTGGAACATATTTGCTTGGACCTTTATTTCTTTTGAATCCATATTTCACTTTGCACATATAAACATTGCTTGGAGAAAGGAATCCAAAGTTGGCATATGAAGATGCGGCAATAAGCTCATATGAGATAAGGTTGAAGGAATTTAAGGAGCCTACGAGAGGTTTATACGGATAAAAAATCAATATAAAAAAGATATAAAAAAGTTTT
>JAAZHB010000130.1 GCA_012510935.1 Clostridiales bacterium | reverse complement strand
TTTCTTAAAATATGTTGGGAAGCCTAATAAAGTTATCGGTGTAACTGGAACTAACGGAAAGACAACTATCTGCAATCTGCTCATCGATATGTTTGCAGCAGATAATATTAGGGTGCAAAATAATAAGTTAGGCTCAAATATCAATACAGGAATTGCCACCACTTTAATTAGGGGTTCAAATTTCTTTGGTGAATCCAAATATGACACGGGAGTGTTTGAGATAGACGAGAGATCTGCTCTAAGGATTTTCCCATATGTTAAGCCTGACTACTTAATAATTTCCAATTTGTTCACAGATTCAGTAAAGAGAAATGCCCATCCTGAGTTTATTAAGAATATTCTAAGTAAGTATATGCCTAGAGAAACTAAGCTGGTTCTAAATGCAGATGATTTAATATCATGCAGCGTTGCGCCTGAGAATGATAGGGTTTACTTTGGTATAGACAGAATGCCTACTGATATCAAGAAGTGTATTAACAGAATTAACGATTTTAGAGTCTGTCCAATTTGTAAAGGTGAACTCGAATATGATTATCTTAGATATCATCATATTGGGAAAGCGCATTGCAAACGAGGAGATTTTAAAAGTCCAGAGTACGACTATACTGGATATAATGTTGATACTGAGAAAATGACAATTGAAGTGGGGGACACGAAAGGTTCTGGTAAATATAGATTGTTAAGTGATAGTATTTTTAACATTTATAATGTAGTTACTATCATTGCTATGTTTAGAGAACTGGGCTATTCGCATCAGAAGATTAGCAATTTACTTGACTCAGTAGAAATTATCAAGACAAGGTTTGGAGTGAGGGAAGCTGGACAGGTTAGAGTTATTAACCAAATGGCAAAGGATAGAAATGCACTTGGATCATCAAGAGCTTTTGACTATGTCAGTGGATTACATGGTGACAAAGAACTAATATTAATGATGAATAATGCGAGCGATGAGAAGCACTCTTCAGAGAATGTGTGCTGGCTTTATGGCTGTGATTTCGAGTTCTTGAACAAAGAAAACATAAAGACAATTATTGTAACGGGACCGCGTTATGCAGACTACAAGTTAAGATTAATGTTCGCGGGAGTTCCTGAAGACAGAATAAGGTGTGCTAGAAATGAAATTGATGCACCAGACTTATTGGATCTTACAGCTGGCGAGAGTGTCTATGTTTTCCATGGCACTGATACTTTGGAACTATGCGATCAAGTTATTGATAAAACTTGCAGTCTAGCTGAAGAGAAGGGCGGTAACTAATGAAGATTGAGTTGTTGTTCCCAGATACATGTAATTTATATGGCGATCTGGCTAATATCGAATATTTACAGAAATCATCTGATGAAATTGAAGTAATAAATACGGCGATTAATAGCACGCCATTTTTTGCTGAGAATGAACCCGATATGATTTATATTGGCTCAATGAGTGAGTCGACGCAAGAACTCGCACTCGAAAGGCTGATGCCACTCAAAGACAGAATTATTGAGCTAGTAGAGAATAATACAATTATTGTGGCTACAGGAAATGCCTTGGAACTATTTGGCTCTTCAATTGAAAATGAAGACGGGTCATCAATTAAATGTCTTGGTATTTTTAATACAGTTGCTAAACGACAGATGATGAATCGATTTAATGCAATATATGTCGGTAAATTTAGTGATATCGAGATTGTTGGCTTTAAGAGTCAATTTAGTCATTCCTATGGAGATTATAACGGATACGAACCTCTTTTCATAACAGAGAGAGGGCCGGGCCTTAATCCGGATGCTGAAAACGAAGGAATAAGGAAGAATAATTTCTTTGGAACATACTTGCTAGGACCATTGTTTGTTGTGAACCCATACTTTGCTTTGCATATACTAACTTTGCTTGGGGTAAAGAATCCAAAGTTGGCATATGAAGATGCGGCAATAAGCTCATATGAGATAAGGTTGAAGGAATTTAAGGAGCCTACGAGAGGTTTATACGGATAAAAAATCAATATAAAAAAGATATAAAAAAGTTTT
>JAAZHB010000258.1 GCA_012510935.1 Clostridiales bacterium | reverse complement strand
TGTCCACGCTTCCTAATTCTGTAATCGCTCCACTGTTATATAATAAGCTTTCTGTTAAGGTAGTTTTTCCCGCATCAACATGAGCTAAAACTCCAATATTAATAATTTTCATGTGATTTTCCTCCATTCAAAAGCCCAAAAGGGCATAAAAATCCCAGTGATAAATACTCTTATCACTGGGATTTTTATGCATAACCATAGGCATACAAAGCATACAGATATTCTCCGGATACTTTAGAATCACATGATAAAGGTATTCTTAAACTGGGTACAAAAAACTAAGCCCTCCTAAAAAAGGACATCCAATTATTTGTTCCCACTATCAAATTGACAGTTTATTTAAGAATACCTTGCCGCATATTTATTAACTCCTTTTAAATAGATACTTAAATAATAGCACGTAAGAGCATATTTGTAAAGGAATCTCCAATTTTTTATCAAAGAGAGTACGTGATTACAAAATAGCTGTAATAATGTACCAATATTTGTTATTCTATAATCTTCCAATTACTCCCGTTCTTTTCAAGTACCAAATCAAATTGAGATACCTGCGTTGCTTTGGTCTGCTGGTCGATATACTCCACTGTCAGCGATACCGTGACTTGATTATCCTTACGATTGTGAATAGGATTTACCAGTTCTTGAAAGATGTACTCTTTTCCGATTGGTTTTAATATCCCGTCATTCACATAGTAGGAAAGTTCACTGGCTGTCGCTGTAGGATAGAGCTTGAAGAACGTCGTTAAAAACTCATTGATTTCATTGGTTGTAATGGAATCAACCGTCCCCTCACTTTCAATGGCTTTTGGTTTATAACTTGATTTCTTAGGTATGTTGGTAATGGTCGGATTCTTAACCAGTACCATATTTCCAGAACCATCTACATAGACACTCACTATATAAGCAGAGTGGACGGTCTTTGTATTTTCTCCCTCTGTAATGAGCTGGTCTACACTGTAGGTTACATTAAACTCATTGTCGCCAGTTGGCTCTACCGTCCATATCTGAAATCCTCTTACAGAAGACGATACAGGAATATCTTTGCGTACTGTATCAACATTGAGAGCTTGAAGTTCATCTGTCAGATAGCCTTTTAGACTTTCCATTCGATTATCAATGGACTTATCGGATTGCTCCCATGAATAGTAGACTTTCGCAAAGTTCTCTACAAAATTTTCTACATGATGAGTATCAACGTATTCCTTTTCTATGATAGTTGTTTCGTGAATAGTATGAGTATCTATAGCTGTAAAGTGCTTGAATATCGCAAAGCTGAAACTAAGCCCTAAAAGTACCCACAAGGCAATCACAACCTTTTTATGAGGATTGACCTTATAGTAGACACGAGGTTTCTTTTCCTTTGGTATCTGTTTTTCTTTATTCTGATTTTTTCTAAATTTCATCATTAAATCTTCCTTTCTCATTGTTTGATTCGTCCTGCTCCCACTAAATGCTGTTGCCAGTAGGGGCTTGTTAAGTCGGCATAACCGATTGGGTCGCCTGCATGAAACATACGGTTATTGCCAAGGTATATCCCAACATGAGTAATATAAGAGCCAGCGTTATAGGTAGAATGAAAGAAAACCAAATCGCCAGCTTGTGCTTCCGATAGTGGGATATGCTGGGTCACATCATATTGCTGTTGTGCGGTTCGTGGTAAGTTAATTCCAGCTTTTCCATACGTCCATTGTGTCAGTCCGCTACAATCAAAAGAAGTAGTCGGGGAAGCTCCACCGTAAACGTATCGCCAGCCCTCATATTTCAGTGCTTCGTCCATGATGGCTTGTACCGTATCATCATCAAACTCTGTTGTGACAAGATACTGCGTTACCAGTTGCACATAAAACATATTGCCATAGTTGTATCGCCAGCCCCCATTGATAGGTATGGCTATGGGATTGGGGTAAGACACTTTTTCGCCACCTGAATACTCTTTTGAGAAACTTTGAGCCAGTTCAAAGGTATATTTATTTCCACGATTAGCCACATACCCTAAGAAACCACCACCATAATTGTAGGACTGGATAACCGATTCTAAATCTACACTGAGCCTTTCGCTACTGGCTAATAATTCACTGAAATACTTCACACCTTGCTTAATGGATTCTTCTGTACTCAATGAATTAGGTGGAAGACCGAGGGATTCCGAGGACTGCATAACATCTTCCGCAGTACCGCCCGATTCCACCTGTATAATCGCAAGAAGTATGTTGACATATTCTTCAACGCCATATTCTTTGGCATATTTTTCTACCATAGGCTTATGAGCCAGCACTTCTGCGGAAACATTCACACCTCCATAATGAATATTGGAAATTCCGCTGTCCTGTTCATCTGAAAATAAAATGGCAACAAACAGAAGCAGTGAGAAGACCATCAAGAATAATCCAGAACCACCAATCACTAAAGTTTTCAACTTCATGGTTTCTTACCGACTTTCTTAATGGTGGCGGTTTTGATTGGTGGTCTACTTCTTGTATTTTGTAGTGGTACTCTTTGAACAGTAGACGGACGTTCTTTTGTGATTGGACGTTGTGAAGTTCTATCTGCTGTAGTGGTTGAAGTTGCTGGCTTTTGAACGGTTTTTTCTTGAACGGTATTGCCTTGGCGTTCCACTTTTGGACTTGAAAAATCGGACTTAACTGCTGGACGCTCTTGTTTGGCTTGTTGAGATTCCTTATATGAAGTCTGAATATTAGACTGTTTTGAGGTCTGTTCATCATGATATTGTTCTTGTCTTGTAGTCGGTCTTTCATGAACAGAAGAAGCAGGCTGTTTTTTCTGTTTGACCTGTTCCATTTCAGAGCGACGCTTCGCAATGGTTTTTCGCCTTTGTTCCTGCTGTTCCTTGCGTCCACTGGCTCTGTCCGCTTTGGTTTGAGAAATACTACTGGTTAAATCACGGACATTCTCTTTTACTTTGGATTTTCCTTGATATACTGCATATCTTGCATTGGTCGGCAAATCTTTAACCTGTTCTTTCAAACCACTAGCAGTGTCTACCATTCTGTCTTTGGTATCAGCTACTGTACCGATGGTTTGACCGATACGTTTTCCAAGTGTTGATTTTTCCTTTCCGTCTGGTCGGGAGTGATCTGCTTGTGTCCTTGCAGAACTCCCCGAACCCGACTGTCCTTTTTTACCTGTAACAATGGCAGACCCAGCCCCTAGAGTAGTCATGGAACGTCCAAGTTTCCGCTGTAGACGGTGCATGTGAGCGTGCATAAGCATACGAGGTTTTCTCATCACACGACTTCCCACACTTTGAGAATCGTTACTCTGTAGAGAAAACATACTCATTAAATCGCCCAGCTTGAAGTAGATTCCTGCAAAGGTCACAATCTGTAGAAAAGCAATCAAAAAGAACGGATAACCAGCCGATAAGGTATAGAGCATGGTTGAAATACTAAATGCTGTCGTAATAATCAATGTGATTCCAGCTCGTGTCAAAATGGTATTAAAGAGCTTTGTTATGGCTCGTTTTGACATACCATCAAATGATGGAATCATGCTTAAAATAAAGCTCACAGGCAGAAACATAGCATAGATGATAAAAAGTACCTGCGAGAAAATCATGATTCCTGTTAATAGGAATACAAATATGGAAATCCCAATATTGAAGACAAATAGGAAGAAGACTGTACCTAAACGGTTAATGGTCTTTGTAATGGTTAGATTGGTATTGCTTCTGTCTTCAATTTCTTCCGCAACAATTTTTTCTCTGTCTTCGCCATTGTTGGAATCTGGGCTGGTGGAGAGCAGGCTTTCCACACGGTCAATACCGATACTTTCAATGTCTGAACTGTTGTATTGAAGCAGTAGCCACGGTTGCTGAACCTGTATGGAAAACAGGCTATCTCTGATTAAGTCCACGCTGTCCTTGCCTTGACTATCGGAATGGGGCATGACAATCTTCGTGCCAAGTGATAAACTGGCATTACTGATGTCTGATGAAAAGTCATTGATTTTTTTAATGTAGTCGGGAGCGTAGGCAATAAAGGAAGCCGATAGGATAAACACCAGCACAAAATTCATAATGGCATGAATTGCCTTTGTGGTTTCTCTCTTTATCAGTCCCGTATAGGCAACATAAACCCCAAGAACCAAAATCAAGAGTAAGAGGAATCCAACATAGAAACCCTCTGTTGAAAATCCGTTTGCACTCACACCAGCTAAGGTCTGCATATTCTTACCAATGGAATCTGCTGTAGCGGAAATGAAGTCTAAGGAATAGGCTTCCTGTACTAAGTAACCTGTCGCATTGGAAACATACAAACTGATTGTCCAAATAAAATTGGTAATGGCATATAGTCCATACATGACCTGTTTTCCAATCCCGTCCGACCAGTTCCACGGAAGCCAGCCCCAGCTATTATCCACATAAAAATCCAGTTGATAGTTTTCAAGTGGGTATCGGCTGTATTCATTTGCCACATTGACCGTATCATCTACCAAGCCCGCAGCTTGAACCACCGTTCCCAGCATGGCTAAAAGAAAAATGGCAATCACAAGTGTGAAAGCCACTGTCATTGCCACTTTACCTAGACGTTTCAGCGTCCAGTTTGATTTTATTCTGTTTACTATTGATGGTTTCACATTTACACCTCTTTTCGCACAGGTGGTCTGGTATCAAAGGCATGGAGCAGTTCTTCAAATACAGGGTGGAACTGTATCACACCGACACGACCATATAAATCACTGATAAGGCATTGCCCGTTTTCCAAATCACGCAATCGCTTCTGATTGTTTTCGTCCTCTGGGTCTACACCAAAAAAGGCTAAGGTCTTTTTAATCTCGTTAAGGTCAGTGGAACGAAATGCAAATTTTAAGCCGAGGTTATTTTTCAGTTTTTCATCTAAGAGGTCGTCTGTATTTTGGGTCACGAAATATACCCCAGCGTTCATAGCACGACCAGCCCGAACCAGCTTCATAGATAGTGTTTTTCCTTGTGCTACCTGTAAAAAGCTCCATGCTTCGTCTAAATCTACAATCTTGAAAATGCTTCGGTCTGTATGGATAAAGTCTAAAGCAAAGGTACTAATGACAATCAGCATAGCAACGGATAAAAGCTCCATAGTGGTATATTCCTCAAAGGAAGTTTCCTTGTCGGGAAGTACCAAGTCCGCAACCTGTATAATGTTCAGTTGTTTTTCTAAGCTGATAGACTGCTCCACATAACCATTACTGAATAATAAATGTGCAAAGTCATAGTCTGTAAAACTTTCGATATGGTCGGCTATACTGGTACTTAGTGGCGTATTCTCAACCCGTAATTCCTCAATCACTTTCATCAACCCTCGTACTTCACTATTGGTTACTGCACGAATGGCTTTTCTAAGGATTGGGAAGCGTTCCCCATCACGAGAGGAAATCCCCGTAAGGAATGTCAGAATATCAATAGCCAGTGATTCAGAATCTTTGGGATTTTTCATAATCACATAAGGGTCAAGTAAGCCTTTGTTTTTCTCATCAGAAGTCAGAGTGACGATATTGATTTCATGGGAAATCTCTGGCAAGGTTTCTTTCCATCTGCCACGTTCTGCTTTTGGGTCTACAATCACTGCTTGTGCCCCATAAAGCACCGCATAATAGACGATAAGGTTATTCGCAAAGGATTTACCACCACCCAGCGAACCAACAAAAGCCGACGCTAACGCATTGGTTACTGAACCCTTAACCCCTTGACTGGCAAGAGCAGGTTTCAGATAGACATTGCGTCCAGTATCTAAGCTGTAGCCAACATAAATCCCCTCATTTTCCCCCAGCATTTGAGTAGCACCAAAACCTAAACCAGCGAGGAAATCAGAGGTCACGTATTGAATATAATCATTCATATAACGCTTGCTGGCAGGTAAAAATTCTTCATGTAAGCCGAGCATATCCCCAAATGGTCGTACCAGTTTTACGCTTAAATCGTCATAAAAATCTTTCACTTCATTACAACGACGTTTGAGTTCGTCAAGATCATTTGCTGATACCCTTACCACATAAGACAGCTTGTACATAGATTCCTTGCTTTGGTCTAAATTGGTTTCCAGCTCATTCACACTTTCCAGAGCTTCCGCCACATTGGAGCTGGTTTCATTATCACTTTGCCAAGCGTGGTTATCCAAGTCTTTCAGTTCTTTCTTTTTATTGCGGACAGTAGATAGGGCTTTACGATTCGCTACAATTTCCACATTCATTGACGTATCAATCGGGAATGTAAATTGCTGTTGCTGGTAGTAGAAGATTTCAGAGGACGGGAAGTCCAGTTCTCCGACAATGCTGTTAATGGTAAAGTAAGCTACATAGACGGTTTCATCTTCCTGCTGGATTTTCAAATATCGCTGTTTTTCTTCCACCAAACAGCGAGTAGGCTTAATCAAGTCATAGTATTTAATCAGCGTTTCATTATCCAGCTTTTTCTTTGATAGATGGTACTCATACTCTTCATAGGCAGTGCCTGTCTGTCCGTAAAGGTGTTCAATCAGATAGCCGAAGTCGTCCTTATCTAACCTGCGGATTTTGAAACGACGAGAGATTTTATTTTCTAAGAGCTTTTCCATCTTCTGAAAACGCAGGATTTCATCATTACTCATACTAACAAAATCGCCCATCAGCTTATGGTTCACATCATAGACAAAATCAGACAAAGCATTTTTTGCTTCAACGGTAAGACTTTTCATAGAAAACTCCTGATCGTTGAGAAGCAACTTAAAGCCGATAAAGAAACGGTAGTTCACTTGATTTTCGCCAATCATGGATATTAAAGCGTCTGTCTGTTGGTCGATTTTGTCATAGGCAACCGCTTTGAGCTTGCCAGTGACTTCATTTTTGGAACGCTCTTGTGCAGAACGTATGCTGGATTCTGTACTGATTTGTAAAGCATGAATTTTGCCATCACGATTTTGTGCGATAAGCTGTCTGAAAGAATCATGCACTTGTATTTTCTGTTCTGGACTTAGAAATGAGTAATTGTAAGGAACAAGCTCATAGTAAGCATAACATTCCCCGTCTTTATTCCAGACGAGATTGTTTTCAATGTATTTAATTGGATATGCCATAAAATTCACTCCTAACTGCTGTAATGGCTTCTTGTGGCTGGTTTCTGCCAAGCGTTACTTTTTTTCCTGCATAGGTCAGCTTTGGTCGCAGTGCATAAGCAATGACAGACTTCAAAAATCCATAAGGCTTTTTACCATCAAAAGTTTTTGTAGACATAAACCATGTGAAAGCCACAGGAATCCCAAAGTATTTGAGAAATGCTCCCTCTATCATGGAAAGAGGGGGCAAGTTGCCAAGTATCATCACTGCAAAGAGTGACACGACAAACCATGTCATTTGCGTAAAGGTTATGGGAAACGGAAGTCTAAAATCATTGATAGAATACAGTACCTTTTCCACAGACCAGATACTGGTATAGCTTCGTATTTTCTTCATGTAATCAATCCTTTCATAAAAAATAGGGGTAGCTGATTGAGCCACCCCGTAAAATAGAAAATCTGCCAGTAGTAATGTACCGACAGATTTAATAGACGATTTCAAAAATCCCATGATTGGTTGAGATAAACGTTCCTGAAAGGTCTAAATCCCGACCATAGGCTTGATAATCAATATAGTTTTGAAGACTAGCTGGTACTTCGCCTAAAGCACCCGTTTCTTCAATGTAGTAGCGTGCCACGTCATACATATCATCACAATCGGAATGAATGATAATATCCTCTTGATGTTCGCTTAGTTCTTCAATGCTTGAAAAATGAGTGAGCAGAGCAGATAGCTCCGATTGTAATTCTTCGGGTAATTCCGATACCATTTCCCATAGTCGATTGAGTTCGCCAATGGAAGTGTATTCGTCAACCGTAAAGGGTAACTCGTAGTCATGAATGGCGTATTCCTCATATTCATCATTCAAGCCGATTTTCTCTTTGACTTCCTCAAAGTCAATGGGAAAGGTAAACCACGCACCGACCAATTCGCCCTCATTGTATTTGCCTAAATTCGCAATATAGACTTGCATATCGTCCATATATTCACGTCCTTTCTTTGTAGAGATTCAAAAATCCCTACCGCACTTCGTTTGGTGTACCATTCCTTTGCGGAACATAAGAAAACCACTTATATTCCACAAAAGAACGGTTTTATTTAAGCACCAATAATGCGATTGAATAGCTCTAGTAAAATGTCTTTTACTCCAGCAGCGTTGAAGACTAAGCCAACCGCAATAATCGCAATAATTAAAAAGCCAATCAGTTTGCTAAACTCACGCTTGAAGCCAAGATACAAGCCAATCACAACGATTGCTAAAAGCACCAGTGATTGAGCGTTTGATAGAAACCAGTTATAAAGGTTTTGTCCAAAATTCATAAAAATGTTCTCCTCTCTATATTCAATGAATTTGTATTTGAGTTATTTTTTTGTTGTTATCACGTCCTGTTCTTTTACTGACTGTTGCTTCAAAATCTGCTTGTGTCGGTCTGTCAGTTTCGCATGGTCGAGAATGTCTTTTACAACCTGCGTCTGGTTGATTTCATCAAGTTTAATCGCAACCTTTAAGGTCGGGGCAACTTGATGAGATAGCCAGTTCAGCGTCCTTTGGAAGGAGTAAGGCTCTGGTTTTGTGGTTAGTTTTAATCGTTCACGATTGTTCCCAATAAACCAAGCCCATTCTTCATTCAGTTTCCAATCAGAACGAGGTTTGGAATCGTCTTTATCTACAAAACGGATATACCGATTGATAATTTTAAAGGCGGTATGCTCTGGATTGTCATAGACGAGTAAATCACGGACTGCATAATAGGCACGCTCATTTTTCAATCGAATCTCAAAACGGTTTTTTACTTCTGCGTCTTCAATGGGAATATCATTTTTCTTGTACTGCTCGTAGTCCTTTTCATAGATACAGAAATAAACTTCACTTTGTAATGAACCGATATAGAGGGTGTTTCCCATACATTCCTTTTCCTCTTTGCGTACCAGTTCGCCACTGCGATAGCTTTTAAAACTGCGGAAGACGGAGATACATTCTTCCTGTTGGCACTTTTCAGTGAGTACAGGGATATTCAAAATCCCTGTCTTATCGTTAATGGCAAGGTCAAGGCGTTTCATCACACCGCCAGCCACCAAAACGTCCATAAAGAACTCATACCAGCTTCTTTGTTGTGCCAGAAGATAGCTTTCAAATTGTCTGCACCCACGACCTTTCAATTCCACCAGAACTCCTTTGTCCAGTTCATGGGAGCAAAGGACGAATATGTCGCCTAAAGCATAATGCTCTGAATAAGAATAGAAACCATAGTCCTCATGAAGAAAATAGGACAGTTTCAGTTGTAAGATGTTTTCGACCACCTGCTGTACGTCTGTTGTCGGAAAGCGAATCCTTACATAATCAAACAGCATTTCAAGGGGAGCGTCGGGATTGAAGCGTTCCAGAGCTTCCCAAAGGGACTGCTGTAAATCCTCTGATGGCTTGACTTTTCCTGTTTCAATATCGCTTAGATACTGCCTTGTAATACCAGTCGCAACAGCTAAACGGTTTTGAGATAGTCCATAAGCCAAGCGTTTTTCTTTTAAATGCTGTAACCAAGTTTGTTCATTCAGTAAAAATCCCTCCAATCAAAAAGGCGTATGTCAACTTTTAAAGCCCATTTGACATACGCTGAAATTTTGTAAATCCCTTGTAACCAAAGGATTTTCTAATGTTTTTTTGACTGTTTCCTGTCGATTTGTACCCCCCTGTTAGATACGGGGGGTTAAGTGCTGGCGTGGCTATTGCCACACCAGCCAGCAAGATCAGTCCACACCTGCGACTTCCGCTTCGCACGTCGCCTGCGTGGACTGTCTGCTGTTGGATAACTTTTTAATTTCCTCCAAGAAATCATATCCTTTTGGTACAAGGGGAGTATAAAACTCTGATATGACACTTGTTCCTACATCAACATAGCCACGACCTTTGATTCGCTTTAAGAAGAAATCCTTTTGTACGTCACTGCCAAACATCATGCCATAGCCCATTTCAGACATACGACCTAAAGCCACTCTGAAATTAAACTGATCACGGATTCCGTCGCCTAAATATTTTGCGTCTGGACGTTGACAAGCCAGTATTAGAAAGAAGCCAGCTTGACGACCTAACATGACAATCTGTTTCAGCTTATTCATAACTGCGGTGTTTTCTTTTGTTCCCAGCATTTCCATGAAAGCGACGTATTCATCAAAGATTAAGAAGTGTGCCGGGAGACCTAAGTAAGCATAATTTTTGCCAGTCTTATAGTTCTTCATCTGCTTCATTTCCTCACTACGTTTCATCATTTCTTCATAGAATGTTTCAATGCAAGAAAGCAAGTCTTCTTTTCTATAGTAGACATTTGCCATCACAGAACCTAAGTCCGCAAGGTCAGCATTTTTCGGGTCAAGAATATACAGTTTTGAATCTGTATGAAGCAAGGCTTCAATCAGTGTCAGTATAAAGTAAGTTTTACCGCCACCTGTACCACCAGCAATCAACATATGAGGGAGCTTATCATATTCCCACCATACGTTTTTCATTAAGCGAAGTTTACCATCTTTAGCTTCTACTTCATCAATAGAAATACGACTGGCTATGGTGTCATAGAGCAAAGTATATTCCACATAGGAATCCTTTAACTCTTTATCCGTCAGCTCACAGTACAAGCCACTCTCTAATTTCTTTTCCAAGTGTAAGAGTTGGTCTTGATATTTTCCCAGCGTGATTTCCACCCGTATCTGTATCAAGCCATTTTTAAGTCGATAATACATTTTAGGGAAGTAGGTTATCTTTTCCTTTGTACGACCAGCACTATCTTTAAAGAAACCCTCTGTTTTGACCTGTTCAGATTCATACCACTTGTTTTCAAGTATCATCTTTGCCAGTTTTTGACGGTGGTAAAGTTGTTTAACCGTATCATAGCGAACCCGTTTGAATACAAACGCTACCAGCAAGCAGATAAGAATTGCGACACTGAAACTGATAATTAAATAGGGAATGTCAATCTTATCTGCTTGTGATAGGTTAAAATCCTGCCAGTTGATCTGCTGGATTGTCTTCACATGAAACAGTCCGACAACCAGCAGGAAAACAGGCAGGAGTGACGCTATCGTAAAATGAAAGACTAAATCTTTACCAGATGGGCGAATCCTTTTACCACGCTGTTTCATGCGAAAAAGTCTCCTTTCTACCTAGCGACTATTTGTCTTGTGTCGGTTCTTTCTTTGCTTGTGGTTGAGCTTTGAATGAACTAGAATCCTTTGTCAGCACAATATCGTCTGCCTTGATATACCAGTCAACATCTGCTCCTTGATAGGTGGCAGTAGCAACGGTGTCCGCAATGGGATTGATAAGTTCCACCCGTGCGTTATAATCAAACTCTTTCAAAGGCACGCTGGCAGGAATACTTACTTGAATCATGCGTCCTTGTCCTTTGGATTTTAAGTCATAGGTACGTTCCTTGATTTCATCTGAAACCGACCCGTCTTCATTTTGGATTCTCACTTCACGACGTAGAGCAGAGAATTTCAATTCTCCAAAAGTCGTGTCTTTATCTAATACAATGCCATTTGCTAATCTCATCATTTTTCCTCTCTTTCTTTATTCTTTTATCATGTCGTCAGCATGTAAAAGGTAATTTGTAAAACCACGAGTGCCGATTTTGTAGCCCTCTGCGGTAATACGTGGATTGACTAACTTCACACGTTCCTCAAAGCCGAAATGTTTTTCGCCAGCTTCAGCAGGAAGCACCACCACAATATCATCTGCTCTTTGAACATCAGAATAGAGATTATAGCTTCTTGATAAGACAGTTAGCCGTCCGTTGATTCTTCGCTGAACGACTTTATCCTCGCCAGCAAATTCTAAATTGCCGAATGTTTTTTCCATGTTGGGAATCACAAATTTAAGTTCCATATTTTTACCTATCCTTTCTTTTTTATTGGCTGAATGAATGTTTGATGGTCTTAAAGAGTGGGGAACGACCTTTTGATTCTTGATTTTTTGTTTTCATAAGTTCACTTCCTTTCAAAATCGGGTAAAAAAATAGACACCTCATTTTTTGAAGTGTCTACCTATTAAATATTCAAATTTTATTGGAAGTATCTTTATATCTTCACTTTTCAAGGATAAATCGTCGTATCAAAGCTCATTCATAAGTAGTAAATTAGTAGTAAATTGAGTGGTTTTGACCTTGATAAAGTGTGATAAGTCCAGTTTTTATGCGGATAACTAGATTTTTATGCTATTTTTATGCATAAAAAAAGATAATTATATCACTCTAATCATAGAATGTATTGGAGGACTTTTATGAATAACAGTGATATGAAAAGAATATTTAAACAAGCAGAATTAGAAATGAAAGAATTAAATCATCCATATGTAGGAAGTGAACATTTACTTTTAAGTATATTAAAAGAAAAAAATGAAGTAACTTCTTTATTTT
>JAAZHB010000129.1 GCA_012510935.1 Clostridiales bacterium | reverse complement strand
GTAATGGACAGGTGCTAAGATTGTCTGTCAGCAGAGATACTGTGATCTCAATGATGGGAAGATTCTCTTTGATCTTTGTTGTTGCTGCAATTGTAGCTTCAATTATCTCCTGGATTTTTGCAGGGAAGATTTCAAAACGGATTGTTGAACCAATTAACTCTGTTAACCTCGAAAAACCTCTTGAGAATAATGTGTATGAAGAGATTTCTCCGATGCTAGTAGACATTCATAAGCAGCAGAAGGAAATTGAGGCTCAAGCTGGTGAACTCAGGCGGAAGACTGATGAGTTTAACCATATCACTGATGGAATGAAAGAGGGATTAATCCTACTAGATGCAAACAAGAATATTTTGAGCATAAATCCCGCAGCGAGGACTTTCTTCGGTGTAAGTAGTGGAGACAGTGAGATTAACTATCTTATAGTTGACAGAACTGTTGAGATGAGTGCGGCAATTGACAAGGCTCTTGTGAATGGACATCATACAATTACTGAGAGAAGATTCGGAAGAACTTTGCAAATCGACATCAGCAAGGTTGAAAGCGAAGGAAAACTAACAGGATTAGTTGTTCTATCGGTAGATATTTCAAGTCGGGAGCAGGCAGAAAGATTGAGACGCGAATTTACGGCGAACGTGTCCCATGAACTTAAAACACCTCTAACTTCTATTCTTGCCTCAGCTGAATTGATTCAAAACGGGATGGTTAAGCCAGAAGATTATGACCGTTTCATTGGACATATTCGTACAGAAGCTACAAGACTTCTTAGCTTGATAGAAGATATTATCAGACTTTCAAAACTGGATGAGGGCGTTGAACTCATCTATGAAGAGGTAAATCTTGGCGAGGTCGCTGCTGAAGTATGCAGTAAGCTTCGCGAGAAGGCGGATGAAAACAATATTGAACTTAAGTTATATATGGAGGATTGCATAATCAAATCTGTTAGTAGTCTGGTCCATGAAATCGCATACAATCTTGTGGAAAACGCAATCAAATACAACAAGAGTGAGGGCGAAGTTCAAGTTAGCATATTGAGCACGGCTAGGGGAGCTATCCTGGAAGTTAAGGATACCGGAATTGGTATTCCTTCAGAGGAACAGGACAGGATTTTCGAAAGATTCTATAGATCTGACAAGAGTCACTCAAAGGAAATAAACGGAACGGGATTAGGCCTCTCAATCGT
The DNA here is from genome assembly GCA_012510935.1 of Clostridiales bacterium. The sequence continues at coordinate 2,552 of JAAZHB010000129.1, read as the reverse complement.
GAAACACTCGGCGGCATATCTTGGAGCAGAAATTGAGGTTGATAGCGAGGTTGGCAAAGGCACGACCATGCGAGTTGTATTTTAGAATAAGCAATTGAATTTTCGGTATTAAAAAAGACTGAATTCTGCATAGCGCGGAGTTCAGTCTTTCTGTTGTTGTTAATAATTGCGAAAATCCATTCTGCTAGAAAGCCTCGTTGTAGATGTCTAGAATCTCCTTGTGGCTTACTATGTGAAGTGAACCTTGGCTAATAAAGCAGGAGTCAGCTATCGCTTTAAAGTCGTCATCTTTAGTAAATCCGATTTCTTGCAATGTTGTAGGTAAGCCGATGTCTTTGATGAAGTCAGCTAATGCTTCAATACCAGCTGCGGCAAGAGCTTCTTCTGTCTCATAAGCTGACGGTTGAAGACCCCATACATTCTGTGCGAATTTTGCAAATTTAGTAACGCTGTCCTTATAGATATGACGATAGTAAACAGGATGCAATACAGATAGACCTTCTCCGTGAACGCAGTTATTGTAGGCGCTTAGCTGGTGCTCCATGTTGTGGCACTGGAAATCTGTTAGCTTGCCCATTTTAAGAAGCCTTGTTCCGGTTACAAAATCAACCCACATTAAGTTGCTTCGCGCGTTCCAATCCATTGGATTTTCTAGTGAAATGCGAAGGTCTCTAATAACAGTCTTCATCATAGCTTCGGAAATGTCATCAGTTAGGTTGTCCTCCACTGGCTCGCTAAAGTAAGGCTCCATAATGTGACTTAGCATGTCAAAAGAACCTGCTAGAAGTTGCCTTTTAGGAAGGCTAAAAGTATAAGTTGTGTCCATCAAAGCAAATTTTGCATTACTTTCTGGATGATGCTTATCGCATTTGATTTGAGTGTCTGTATTTGTGAGAACAGAGCAGCCGTTTGACTCGCTTCCTGTTGCTGGCATTGTGACAACTATGCCAAGTGGCACAGGTTCAAAGTCAATTGGAGTATCGCCAATCCAGAAGTTGTCCCATATCTCTAAGTCTGTTGCAGCTCCGATAGAAATTGCTTTAGACATATCCATAACACTTCCGGCGCCTACTGCTAGAATTAAGTCGGCATGAATTTCCTTAGCCAACGCAATACCTTTGTGAGCCATATCAAGGGGTGGATTTGCAGGGATACCGGTAAACTCAGTTACTTTTTTTCCAGCTGCATTTAGAACACGCATAACATCATCATATGCGCCGTTTTTCTTAATCGATCCGCCTCCGTAGCACAGCAAGACATTTTCGCCATACTGCTCGACTAGCTTAGGCAAATGCTCGGCTACCGCATTTTTCCCAAAATAGCCTATAGTTGCGTTCTCTCCAAAAATAAAATTTCTTTGCATAATAAGTGCATCCTCCTGTTGCCAGTTCTTTACGAATTGATTAAAAGTGTAATTACTCAGATGGTCGCTGGAAGAAATTGCCTTCAATGCTCTCTGTCTGGAAAACATTTATGAAAGCTTTCTCGTCAACATCCCTTATTGCTTTAGTAATACGAGGGAGATCCTCCGAGTTGATAACTGAATAAACCATTGTAACTTCTTCGTGCTTGTATAAGCCTGTTCCTTTGAACAATGTCGCACTATGGTGAGTTTTTCTACTGATTACTTCATAAGTTGCTTCGGGTTTCTTAGTAATAATCAAGAGGGTATGCTTAAGATATCTCTTGTTAAAAGTATTCAAAATCTGGGTTTGGGTAAACTGATAGATTATTGAATAAAGAGCCTTATCGAAACCGAACAAAATACCTGCAACAATTAGCATTACGACATTTGCTGCAAAAATATAATTCCAAGCATTAACGCCTTTTTTAGTAGAAAGATATATAGAAATAAAGTCTGTTCCACCAGAACAAGCCTCTGCGTAGAGACATAGGGTCATTGCAATACTGTTAAAAATTGCGCCAAAGAGGGCAATAAGCAGGATGTCGTAAGTTACAGTAATGTGCGGAATTAAGTCAATTAGAAGAGACGATAAAACGATTACATAAATCGAACCCCAAGTAAACTTCTTGCCTATATATCTAAGACCTAGATAGAATCCCACTGTGTTAAGTGGCAGATAGATTATTGTGTATGAAACTTTAATATCAAAATACGTTAGGAAAATTCTTTGGAGAAGAATTGCAAGTCCATTAAACCCACCAGGAACTAAATCTCCTGCATAAATAAAGGAGTTGATGTTAAGGGCTATAATGAGGGAAGCCAGAGTAAGAAGAATAAGTCTCTTATGCCAACGAAGCTTCGGCCTTTCAAGAATAATATCCTCTTAGTTAGTTTTGAACACTTGGCGTTCATCGTGTTCAAGATTTAGATTATTTAGATCTAAATTAGGCATGTTAAATCTCCTTAGTAAGTTATTAATTCTATTTGCTACGATAGTTTATAATCATCTTGATTTAATACATATATGATAACACTTGACGGAAAAGATGTGAAGTGTTATAATTTTTAAGCTATGAAAAGAGAGGAAATAGGTCCTCTGTTTTAGACATTTAAAAGAAAGAGGTAATTCGCATGAAGGAAGGAATCC
>JAAZHB010000013.1 GCA_012510935.1 Clostridiales bacterium | reverse complement strand
TCGCTGTCAAAACGAATAGATCTAATATATTCATGTCTATTTAAATTGCGATGATCAAGGTCAATTAATGCGCAAGCAATATTGCTGCAATGATCAGCCGTCCTTTCGAGGTTGGTAAGAAGATCCGACCATACAAATCCAGCTGCTGTGCTGCAATCACCTTGTTGAAGTCTATCAATATGACGCGCACGCATTTGATCCTTAAGATCATCTATTACCTCTTCAAGAGGCTCAACAGTAGTTGCAATTTCAAGGTCATTGTTAACGACCGCGTCGCGAGCAAGTCCAAGAATCTCGCTAATTGCATCTTTCAGTACCCTATACTCGCGTTTTGCTGAAGGCGATAGCTCAATTCCTTTGATTTCTACTTCCTCTGCAGACTCTAGCACATTAACCCCGTGGTCGCCAATTCTCTCATAATCACCGATTATTTTAAGATACTCCGCAGCCGTCTGATTGTCCTCCGCACTAATCTGACAAGCTGATAATTTAATCAAGTATGTATTTAGAATGTCTTCATAGTTATCAGTTTTATCTTCTAGCGCCTTTACCTCTTCAGCTATCTTGGGATCGTAATTCTCTATTAATCCCATAGCAAGCCTTACTGCCTTAATTGCATCATCTGCCATATCTCCTATAATAGCATGGCAACGCTCTAGTGCAATTGACGGCGTTCCTAGAAGTCTCTCATCAAGCTCGACCACTTTTTCTTCTTTAATAGTCTTATCATCTGGTACAATCTTGCAGACGATTTTCTCAAGCCACTTATTCATAGGCAGCATGAACAGTACGCATAATACATTGAATATTGTATGGAAAATTGCAATTCCAACCATTGAAGCAGCATCCCCTAATATTTCCGGCTTAAAAAGCGCCTTCATAGCCATAAAAATTACTAAGCAAATAGCTGTTCCTATTACATTAAACATCAAGTGCACAAAAGCTGCTCTTTTAGCACTCCTGTTAGTTCCCACCGAAGACAGCAACGCTGTTACGCATGTTCCAATATTCTGTCCCATTATTATTGGAATTGCTGCCCCATATGTTACTTGTCCTGTGGATGCAAGCGCTTGCAGAATTCCTACAGAAGCTGACGAGGATTGAATGATTGCTGTTAAAACTGCACCTGCAAGAACGCCTAGAATAGGGTTAGTAAATAACAAGAACAACTGTTGGAAGCCATGCACATCGCTTAACCCAGCAACTGCAGTAGACATTGTATCCATTCCAAACATTAAAGTTGCAAATCCCAAGAGAATCAATCCAGTATCTCTCTTCTTGTCATTATTTAAGAATATATAGTATATTACTCCAAGGACTGCAAGAACAGGTGTAAATGAAGTTGGCTTTAGCAACTGCATGAATATGTTATCTCCGCTAATACCCGAAAGAGATAGTATCCATGAAGTTACAGTTGTACCTATATTTGCACCCATTATTACATTGATTGACTGTGAGAGTGTCATTAATCCTGAGTTTACAAAACCTACAACCATTATTGTCGTTGCCGATGAGGACTGAATAATTGCAGTTACCCCTAGTCCTGTCAAAAGGCCCATCCAACGATTGTTGGTTAGTTTACCAAGCAAGGTTCTAAGCTCACTACCTGCCCTTCTTTCGAGAGCCTGCCCCATGATGGTCATGCCGAACAAGAAGAGGCTGAGCCCTCCAAACAGGCTTAACACATTAAATATATCCATCGTCTACTAAATCCCCCTATTGCGATTATTCACTAAATTTTTAACAAAACTACAACTATTACAGATAATACAATTTAAACATCAAATCAATTACCTTGTAATTGTAAAGAGCTTGTAAAATTCGTAAAAACCACCTTGAAGTTTGACTCTACAAAGTGTTTTCTATCATCAATATTCATAACTTAGGGTCTTACAATTTCTTTATGCGTCTCAACTATTTCCCCAAAGAATTCATCTTGTGAAATGTTTTCAGCTTTAGTTAATTCAGTCTCAACAACACCATCTTTAACAAAGATTACTCTGTTACAACAGCTCGCAATATATTCATCATGAGTTACTATTACAATGGTTTTTCCCATTGTTTGGTTGATCATCTTAAGATAATCAATTACAACCTCGGCTGACCCAGTGTCCAAATTCCCTGTTGGCTCATCAGCAAGTATTAAATCTGGGTTGTTCACAAGCGCTCTGCAAATTGCAACCCTCTGCTTCTCCCCGCCAGAAAGCTCAAAGACGTGCTTATCAAGAAGCTTATCAACGCCCAATGTTTGAGCAAGCTCTCCTGCTCTTGAAATACATTCCTCTGCTTCACAGTGGTCGAGAATACTAGGCAACATAATGTTTTCAAGCACTGACAAACTATCCATTAGATAATAATCTTGATAAACAAAGCCTATATCTTTCCTTCTAACTGTTGCCAGCTTATCCCCTCTAATGCTATAAGTATCCTTTTCCTTGAGGAATATCTTTCCACTTGTAGGTCTATCAATAATAGCCAATTGCTTAAGTAATGTGGTTTTACCAGATCCCGACTTGCCCATTATAGCTACTAGTTCTTGCCAATTTACAGAAATATTAATTCCCTTAAGAATCATTATCTCATTCTGATTAGTTCTGTAACTCTTTACTAAATTCTCTGTGCGAAGTATTTCCTTATTATTTTCCATCCCTAAAGTTTCTCCTCATAACTGCATTGACTATTAAGAAGTATATACCATTGAGAGCTATGTATATAGCAAGCAGCCATAGCTGATCTATAAAGCATGCCCAAATAAGTGCGTCTGAATAAAGTCTCGATTTGACAGTCCCTACAAAGAATATTAATGAGGAGGCTGCTAGAATAATTAGAGGAATAAAATAATATACATACCACTCTTTCCCGTTCACGACACGTCTTTCCTTGTCTTTCATACCCATCCTAGACAAGAATATTTCCCTTTCGGATTTCTCGTTCCTTTCAAGCTGTCTCATAGAATACAGCAAGATCCACATCATTATTTGCAAGGTGCACAGCATGTATATGCTAATTGTAAGCTTAATCGCTTTCTCAGTTTTTAAGTCTCTCATTGCTTGCTTTGAAGAGTAGTGAAATTTAACTGTGGAATCATAATTCGCTATGAGGTCGTGTTCCTCTTCTAAGGATTCCAATTTTTTGTCAATCGCATCGATACAATCCTTATCTGCATTTATTAGAACCAGCTCGGTTGGTCCTTGAATAAAGCTCGGCTGTCTATTATTCCAATTTACTATTTCAAAATCATCAACCTCAAGTCCCGTTGGTGCATCGATATTCTCCCACTCTGTTTTGGCTTTTTCAAAATATTCATCTGAAAAAACAATAATGTTCTCGCATTTTGTAGTGCTATAAACTCCAATCAAACTTCCAATTTCTTCTCCGACTACTTTTCTATCAGAAAAAGTATTATTTATGCTCGTGTGATCATTGTTCGGACTGACTATACCTATATGAAGGTTCGGAGTCTTCTTATTGTAGAACCAGTCAACTGGCTGTGCCTTTGTATAGGAATCTTGCTGATGTACTATATAGACCGACTTCCCATTTTCATCAAGCCCCAAGCTTGAAGGCTGATAGCTTGAATCGAGTCTTTGCTTGAGCTGATGGTATGTCGTCTCAGATATTCCAATTTGTTGCCCTTGGATGCGCTTTTCTCTATACATTTCTAATCTTTCAGTCTTATCCTGGCTTGCAACTCTAACCATTGGATATTCTACAACCGACGCACCGTAGTCCATTGATAAAGTATTGAATAATTCCTTATCATCATCATTAGATACACACACAAAATCATAAGGATATAAGTTCTCTGTTGAGATAGCGTTTTTGATGCTAACTGCTTGGAAACCAAAGAAAGAATATGCAAGAAACCCTACAAAGGAAAAAAATAATATATATCTTGTCGTTGTGTTCGGTCTGTAGTATAGCTTGTTATTCTTAAGCAGATTCCTATAGTAAGTCCTTGGTTTATTCTTTTTAATGTACAAAAGAATATAGGCTCCAATATTTCTTAAGACTAAATAAATTCCTATAAAAAATAATATTATCAAATATACTGCTTCGTGATTATAAATTTTTGAGTAAGAAAAAGCAGAGAATATACACAAAAATATGCCGAGAATAATCTTGGGAATGCCAAATCGTCCCTTTAACTTTTCAATTCTACTAGTTTCCTGCGAATTTGTAATTAACAGAAAGTCTGATTCAAGCTCGCTTACAAGCAAATACCCTATACCATAGAAAACAAGCATAAACACAGCAATCGCTGGAAAGACTAGAATACTAACCTTAGTAGTCTGAAAATCTATGTCTATTAGCCTAACGACTATTGTTTTAAGACCTCTTTGAATGAGAACTCCTAATGCTAAACCGATAAACAATGAAATTACATAAGTTATTCCTGCTTCAAAAGCAACTATCTTCTTTAGATCTTTACGCATTATCCCCATACGCTTTAAAAGCATATAATCTGGAATTCTTTTGCCTAAATAGCATATTACTATATTAATAATTAAGATTAACCCGCATACAAGGAATATCTCGCCAGAGGAAAGGAACATCCTGCTAACCTCCTCATTTTGAGTTAGCAAATCGGCAGAATGATTGCCTCTGAACATCAGAAGTCCTGCTACACATGCATATAGAATAGCAATAAGCAATGCTTCACATACAATAACAAGCGATAAATCTTTAAGATGTGCTCTAAAGTCTTTTTTAATTACTTGAAAAAATAATGATGACTTCAATTCTTCCCCCTAGATAATTCTTCTTGTGAACTACTCGGATACAAGTAACCGAGAATTCCCGCCGAAAGCTTAAAAAATAGGAGCAGTATCAAAACTTGCTCCTATTTTGATTATTCGTTCGCTGGGTTAACTGGGAACATAAAAGTGAAAGTTGTCCCCTCGCCTGGGGTGCTCTTTACATCAATGGTTGCATTATGGGTTCTTGCTCCATGCTTTACAATTGATAAACCAAGACCTGTTCCGCCAACTGCCTTCGATCTGCTTTTATCTACTCTAAAGAATCTCTCAAAAACTCTATCGACATCTTCCTCAGGGATTCCTATCCCTGTGTCACTCACAACGAGCTTAATGCTTGTTCCAATCTGTCTCACTGTAACATAAATGTAACCGCCTTGTCTATTGTACTTAATGGCATTGTCGCACAGATTGTAAATAATTGAGTGGAGAATATAATGAATTCCCATCATTTCTGACTTCTCTCCCTCAAGATGGATATTTACATCCACCTCCTTTGCTGTCATTTGTATGCTGCTTATAACATCCTCTGCGACCTCGTACAAATCAAGCTTTTCAAATGGCTCTCCCTGTGCGCCTCCATCTAGCTTGCTCAGTTCAATAATATCTTCAACAAGCTGCGCTAATCTTTGACCCTCGAATCTTATTTTGCCGGCAAAAACTGGAACATCTTCGGCTTGTACTAGCCCATTTTCAAGGATTTCTGCATAACCCGAAATAGAATGAAGCGGCGTCTTTAGTTCATGGGAGACATTAGTAGTGAACTCTTGTCTAATTAATGAAGTCTTCTCAATCTCAGCTTTATCACTTTGGATATCTATTTGTTGATCATTCATCTTCTTAAGAAGCGGTGCTATCTCTCGGAAATCTACTTTATCTATATATTGCAACGGATTATCTAAGTCAATTTCGTTAATGGCTTTGCTTACAGACATCGTCACCGATTTTGAAATAATCACAACCATTGCGAGCCCAACTATGACAGCAACTATTAATAGCCCCACCGACAGTATTATATTGCTCTCAATTGCTTTTATTATATTATTGCCGCCAATTAGAATGCTTAATATAACAACAATGGTAAGCATCCCTCCAATTAACGCCTCAGCTATAGCCTTATAATTTTTCTTACGCATCTGCTACCTCCATGCGATATCCTACACCCCTAACTGTTTTAATACAGTCAGAGGTCTTTCCAAGCTTAGTCCTTAGAGTTCCTATATGAACATCTACCGTTCTTGTCTCTCCTACAAATTCAATTCCCCATATAATTCTAAGTAGCTTTTCTCTAGTGAAAGCTGCCCCTATATGTTCAAGGAATACCTTTAGAAGTTCATATTCTTTTAGCGTTAGAATTAACTCCTCGCCATCATTTGTGACATAATGCTTGTCAATATTCATGCATATCTTGCCATTCTTCAAACAACCATCGGATGTCTTTGGTGTCGTTCTTCTCATTACCGCTTTTATCCTAGATACCATTTCCATCATTCCATAAGGTTTTGCCAGATAGTCATCTGCTCCTGTATCAAGTCCAATAACCTTATCATACTCTGTCTGCTTTGCCGTCGTGATAATAACAGGAATTGTTGACAGCCTAGAATCTGCCTTGAGTTTACGTAGAACGGACAGCCCGTCCTCTCCAGGAAGCATAATATCAAGCATTATCAAGTCGGGCGATTTCTCATGTAACCGCATCCAGAAGGGCTCACTTGACTCGAAGCCTTCCGCTTCAAAGCCCGAAGCCTTCAATGTATAAATCATCAAGTCTCTTATACTATTATCATCTTCAAGACAGTAAATCATTTTATCGCTTCCTTTCTTCTCGCTATTTGATCCTATAATTCAAACCGCTACATTGCTATTTTGAAATTATTTTATCATACAGTGCAATAGTATCTCAAAAATATATTACCTTGCTAACTTCGGTTTTTGCGCTGCGCTCTTAGGCACTTATGTCAAAAGGGTCCTCGCATAAGCGATGACCCTTTAAAGTAATCTGTGGATATTTGAATGAATATAGTATTTCTTAATTGTGCTTAATAAGCTTTCAATATTAGAAAGTAGTCTTTACAACCCCGCCATACTCTGAATTAATATAATCCTTTATAGCATCGCTCTGAAGTGCTTTTACTAAAGCCTGAATCTTCTCGCTATCTTCCTCACCATTCTTGCAACAAATTATATTGGCATATGTCTGTGCTGCTGAAGAATCTGCTGATTCAAGAGCGATAGCATTACTTGCGCTCAGCCCTCCATCAAGTGCGTAATTTCCGTTTATTACCGCGAAGGCGAAATCCTTGAGCATGTTAGGAAGCTGTGCTGCTTCAACCTCTACGATTTCAACGCCATAAGGATTGCTCGCAATATCTAGTGCTGTAGCTGTCTCACCTGCTCCTTCCTTAAGAGTTATAATCCCATTTGCTTCAAGCAGCTGCAGCGCTCTTGCCTCATTTGTCACATCATTTGGCACGCCGATTTTATCGCCTTCCTTTAATTCAGCTACTGAATCTGCTGATCCCTTGTAAATACCCATAGCCTCATAATGAACAGTTCCTGCTGATACCAGATCAGTGTCATTCTCTTCGTTGTACTGTGTTAGGTATGGAAGGTGCTGGAAATAGTTTGCATCAACATCTCCATCAGTTGTAGCTTGGTTAGGCTTTACATAGTCATCAAACTCAACAATCTCAAGTGTATATCCTTCTTCCTCGAGAATAGGCTTAACCTGTTCTAAGATTTCAGCATGTGGGGAAGGAGATGCTGCTACTGTAATTTTTTTCTCATCATCTGATCCTCCACACGCTGTCAATGCCACAAGAGATAGGCATAGTGTTATTGCCAATAGGGCAACTTTCTTGATAGTCTTCATTTTGTAGTTTCCTTTCTTTCTATGAATTTTCTTAGTATATAGATATTTAAAAAATGAACATATTTTATTGTGGACTATGAAATTCTATTGTCCAGCTTACTTGCTGTCTTTATTCCAATTTCTTGTAAAATCTGCACTAGAATCACAAGAACTATAACGGTAATCCACATAATTGCAGTCTCGTAACGATACATGCCATATTTGATAGCCAAGTCTCCAAGCCCGCCTCCTCCAACTACTCCAGCCATTGCAGAATAACCAAGAATCGTTATGCTTGATACTGCCACTCCATTTAGAAGCGATGGCCTAGCTTCTAGCAGCATTACTTTGCGGATAATTTGCATTGTTGAAGCGCCCATCGATTGAGCCGCTTCAATTACTCCTGGATCAACCTCTTTCAAAGATTGCTCGACGAGTCTAGCTACAAACGGTGCTGCCGCTACTATCAGTACTGCAACGGTTGCTGATGTGCCAATTCCTGTCCCGATTACATATCTTACATATGGCATGAGAGCAATCATAAGAATCAGAAACGGAACCGAACGAATTACATTTACGACAAAGCCCATTACTTTGTTATATATCAAGTGTGGTTTAATGCCACCCGACTCTGTTACAACAAGGCTCACACCAATCGGCAATCCTATTATGTACGCTATTAAAGTTGAAGCTAGTGTCATATACAAAGTCTGTATAAGACCCTTCCAAAGAAGGCTAATTAATACCGATGCTTCCATTTTATTTAACCTCCTCCTCAATCTCAGTGACATCTAACCCGTTCGCTATCAGATACGACTTCTGTTTATCTGCAATATCTGCGTCTTCCGAAAGACACAGGATTATTTGACCCTTTTGCCTATCTTCTACTACATCCATGTCGGCATATAGAATATTTGCGGGTGCTCTTAGTTCCAAAATCATATTGGAAATAATCGGTTCGTAAGTTGCTTGTGCATCAAATACGACTCTGACCCTTTTGGTGTGTGAAACCTTGAGGTAATTCTCTTCCTTACCTTCGCCATCTGGGAAAAAGAGCTTGCGCGCAGCTTGTGTTTTCGGTTTGCTGAAAACCGTCTGAACTTCTCCTCTTTCAACAATCTCTCCACTCTCAATGATTGCTACTTTGTTGCAAACTTGCTTGATAACATCCATCTCATGTGTGATTATTACAAGCGTAATACCAAGTTCTTTATTAATCTTCTTAAGAAGTCCAAGAATAGATCTTGTAGTCTTTGGATCAAGTGCACTTGTTGCCTCATCGCAAAGTAGGACCTTTGGATCAGCGGCAAGAGCTCTTGCTATTGCAACCCTTTGCTTCTGTCCTCCAGATAACTGCGAAGGGAATGAATGCGCTCTCTCATCAAGATCTACTATCTTCAATAGCTCCATAGCTTTCTTGCGAGCATCCTTCTTTGGCACTCCGGCAATCTCGAGGGGGAAGCACACATTTCCTATAGCATCCCTTTGCATAAGTAGGTTGAACTGCTGGAAAATCATTGCAATTTTTCTTCTCTCAAGGTTCAGCTTGTCTGCGCTCAATGACGAAAGCACCTTCTCATCAAAGATAACCTTTCCTTCCGTCGGTTCCTCGAGCAAGTTGATGCATCTAACAAGTGTACTTTTGCCAGCTCCGGATAATCCTATTATTCCATAAGCATCACCTTGTTCGATATCAAGATTAATATCCTTCAATGCACTTACAACCCCATTCTTTGTATCAAATTCCTTCGATACATTTTGTAGGCAAATAATGTTATTGCTCACTTTACTCCTCCTAAATAAT
>JAAZHB010000128.1 GCA_012510935.1 Clostridiales bacterium | reverse complement strand
TCCATGATTTCATTCTCATTATTCTTAGGAATAATGAAAAAGTCCCTATCGTTTCTGCCCTCTCCCCTGTTAGGATATTCTCCCTCGTTGATTCTATGGGCATTACTGATAATTAAGCTATCTTCTGCCTGGCGGTAAATCTGTTTGAGTCTGATTACAGGAAATCTGTCGCTCCTGATAATATCCCTCAATACATTTCCTGCACCTACAGAGGGTAATTGATCTGCATCTCCCGTTATTATCAGCTTAGCTCCACTCTTAATCGCAAGTAGCAATCCATCCATCAAAAGAATATCTATCATAGAAGCTTCATCAACTATTATCGCCATTTCTTCTAGCTGGTTCTCTTGGTTCTTGCCAAGCATCATCGAGTCCGTCTCTGTAGAGTAATAGTATTCTAGCATTCTATGAATTGTTTTCGCTGGAACTCCAGCAGATTCTTCCATTCTCTTTGCAGCCCTTCCTGTCGGTGCAGCGAGCGCAGTCTTAATTCCAAGTCTCTCCAGAATTCTAACAATCGTATTAATAATTGTAGTCTTTCCAGTACCAGGACCTCCAGTAATTACCGAAACATTATTCTTAAGAGCTTTTGTAACTGCGATCTTTTGGTCATCTGAAAGAGTAATCCCTCCAAGTCTAGCCTCTGCATCATCAATTAGGTTATCTATCTTAGCTGGTATTGGCTGTCCTGTAGCCTCTGCAAGACGCACCAAATTGTAAGCTGTTCTTTTCTCAGCCTCGAGATAACTATAAATATATACATAAGCCGATTCATCAATCGTTTCTGTCTGAATATCACCCGCAAAAACCAGCCCTACTATGCCATCTTCTACGGTTTCTTCGCTAACATCTATGCTTTGCGCCACTCTTGATACAAGTTCGTCATACGGCATCAATGTACTTCCGCTAACCGCCCAAGCTTGAAGTGCACATTTGATTGCAGCTTCAATTCGCTTTGGTGAATCTGCCTCAATCCCGATATTTTCTGCAATTCTATCTGCTTGATTAAAGCCCAGACCTCGTATGTCTTCTATTAATATGTAAGGATTGTCTTTTATAATACCTACAGAATCTGCTCTATAAATATTATATATTTTTACCGCATCGCTCATCTTCACACCAAGCTTCTCAAGCTCTAAAGATACGTGCGCAAACTCACGCGACTCCGAGAAGGATTTCTTGATTTTCTCAAGAGAAAGCTTTCCAATGCCTCGTACATCTCTAAGTTGATCTGGGTCTTCCTCCATTATTCTTAAGGAATCTTCCCCAAACTTGTCTACAATGAGCTTTGCCGTCTTTGGTCCAACACCTTTAATTGCCCCTGATGCAAGGAACGATTCGATTGCGTCAACGCCCTCTGGCATCTTCTCCGCATTTGTCGTAAAAGCAAACTGTTCTCCATATTTTTGGTGTACTACAAAATCCCCATCAAAGGAATATGAAGTTCCTTCTTTGGGGTCATGCATCGCGCCAACAATTGTAATATTTCCATCCTCAGTTTTCAGATTCGCAATTGTATATCCGTTCTCCGTATTATGAAATTTAACGTAGCCTAGCTTGCCTTCAATCTGCATTATCTCTTAATT
>JAAZHB010000127.1 GCA_012510935.1 Clostridiales bacterium | reverse complement strand
GTTTTTCTTATAAAGAGACAATAAAGGAAGGTTCACTAGCTGCAGCCAGAGGCGGATATACCGCGGTTTGCACTATGCCGAACCTAAATCCTGTGCCAGATTGCCTTTCGAATCTGAATGTCCAACTGGATATTATCGAGAAAGATTCTGTCATCAAGATTTATCCTTATGGTGCAATAACTGTGTCACAGAAAGGCGAGACTCTGTCTAATCTCGAAGAGCTTGCTCCTAGCGTAATAGCTTTTTCTGATGACGGCAAAGGTGTTCAAAGTGAGGAACTGATGAGGCAGGCAATGCTTAAGTCAAAGTCTCTTGGCAAAATTATCGTCGCTCATTGTGAGGTTAACGATCTTCTTAACGGAGGATATATCCACGAAGGCGACTATGCCAAGGCTCATGGGCACCGAGGAATTTGCAGCGAATCAGAGTGGAAGCAGATTGAAAGAGATGTGAGACTCTCAAAGGAGACTGGTTGTGCTTATCATGTATGCCATGTCTCTTGTGCAAAATCTGTTGAGATTATAAGAGAAGCGAAGAAGAATGGCGTCGATGTTACTTGCGAGGTTACTCCCCACCATCTACTGCTTGATGAGACAATGCTAGAAGAAGACGGCAACTGGAAGATGAACCCGCCTCTACGATCAGTCAATGACAGACTTGCGCTTATCGAAGGCATCAAAGATGGAACTATTGACATGATTGCAACTGATCATGCGCCACACAGCCTAGAAGAGAAATCCCGCGGGCTAGAACACAGTGCTTTTGGAATAGTAGGTATTGAAACCGCTTTTCCTTTGCTATATACACAGCTTGTAAAGGAAGACATTATTACCTTAGACAAGTTAATCGGTTTGATTGCAATTGCTCCAAGAGAGAGATTCAATATCCCGCTGGGCAATGACTACACAGTATGGGACCTTGGTGCAAGAGACATTATCACCGACGAAAAATTCCTTTCGAAAGGCAAATCGATGCCTTGGGAGGGAACCGAAGTCTGCGGCATATGTCTAGCAACTAGTTCAAACGGTCAACTCGTTTACAAGCTTTAGGTTTTTTCAATTTTGTTTTTAACGCTCGTCATATATATAGGAGGTCTAACATGGCAAAAAGAACAGACATTAAGAAAGAACTGAGTATCGGATCAGGACCAATTGTTATTGGTCAGGCTGCAGAATTTGATTATGCAGGAACGCAGGCATGCATATCATTGAAAGAGGAAGGCTACGAAGTAATTCTATGCAACTCAAACCCTGCAACAATTATGACAGACACACAAATTGCAGATAAAGTATATATGGAGCCATTGACTCTAGAATACATTGCCAAAATTCTTAGATATGAAAGACCTGATGCAATCATTCCTGGTCTAGGCGGACAGACTGGCCTTAACCTTGCAATGGAGCTCGAGAAAAAAGGCGTACTTGAAGAGTGCGGTGTCGAGCTAGTCGGAACAAGTTCGGATAGCATTGCTAGAGCCGAGGACAGAGAGCTGTTTAAGGAAATGTGCGAAGCAATTAACGAGCCTGTAATTCCATCACAGATTACTTATAGCATCGAAGAAGCAAAGCTTGCTGCTGCAAAAATCGGTTACCCAGTTGTTCTTAGACCAGCATTTACGCTCGGCGGAACAGGCGGCGGATTTGCATACAACGAAGAAGAACTTGCAGACCTTGGTGTGAATGCGTTTAATCTTTCTCCTGTTCACCAGGTTCTAATCGAGAAAAGCGTTAAGGGATACAAGGAAATAGAATTTGAAGTAATGCGCGATTCTAACGACAATGCTATTACTATTTGCGGAATGGAGAATATCGATCCAGTTGGTGTTCACACAGGAGACTCCGCTGTAGTCGCTCCAATCCTTTCGCTAAACGATTCAGATATGAAAATGCTCAACGATAGCGCTATCAAAATTATCAGAGAGCTTAATATTCAGGGCGGTTGCAATGTTCAATTTGCACTCAACCCTTATTCAAGCGAATACTACCTCATCGAGGTTAACCCAAGAGTGTCAAGATCATCTGCTCTTGCATCCAAAGCTTCGGGCTACCCTATCGCAAGAGTAACTGCCAAAATCGCACTTGGTCTTGCATTAGAGGACATCGAGGTTGCTGGAGGAACAGCTGCTATTGAGCCAAGTCTTGACTACATCGTAGCAAAATTCCCTAGATTCCCATTTGATAAATTCTCCGATGCATCAAACGAGCTAGGAACACAGATGAAGGCTACCGGCGAGGTTATGGGAATTGGCTCATGTCTCGAAGAATGTATTCTAAAGTCTATCCGTTCACTTGAAACTGGTGTTAACCACCTTAAGATGGACAAATTCGACAAGATGGACATAAGAAATCTTTGGGCATATGTCGATGGAGTTTACAGAGATGACACAATGTTTGCGATTG
>JAAZHB010000126.1 GCA_012510935.1 Clostridiales bacterium | reverse complement strand
TTCATCCCAAGTACATGGAAGAAGAGATAGTCAATCAATATATGATTATGACAAAAGCCATATATCACAGTAATGTGATATATGGCTTTTCTTTGATAGGTTGAAGTATTTCATTAACTTGTTCTAATCTGCGACCTTCTCTTCCGCCTTCTCCATTAAGATGCTTATCTTGAAGAGGTCTCCGTCTATTCTTATCTCGAAGACTCCATTCATCATCTTAGTAAGGTCCTTCGCAATTGATAGTCCAAGACCACTGCCCTCGGTGTTCCTAGATTCATCGCCTCTTTTGAACCTCTCCATCAATTCGCTAGCAGATAGATTTAATGGGTCCTTAGAAATATTCTTTATCTCAAGGCTAATCATATCTTTTGAGTCTTTATTGTTTGTCTTAAGCTCGTTAATATCTATATATACCCTGCTATTATCCATAGCATATTTGGAAATATTACCAAGAACATTCTCGATTACTCTATGGAAAAGCTTACCATCTGCAATAACCCTTACCGACTCATCCTCACATTTGTCCTGAATCTGAACAGACAATCCTTTTGCCTCAAACTTATCATCAAACTCCACTAAGCTTTGCGATAACAATGCATTAATGTCTATGCTCTCTAATTCCATTGGCATAGCCCCTGATGAAGCCTTGGCAGCTTCAAATAAGTTCTCTGTAAGTTCCCTAAGTCTTTGAGTCTTTTGGTCTACAATATCCAGATAATCAGGAGCATTTGGGCTCTCTAGCCCCTCTGTCTTGAGCAAATCAACATATGTGACCATCGATGTTAGAGGTGTCTTAATATCGTGAGAAACATTTGATATCAATTCTGTCTTCAGTCTCTGATTCTTAAGCTCATTCTGAACAGCGATATTAGATGCATGTGAAATCTCATTTATATCTTCAGCTAATCTATCAAGCTCGTTCTTGCTTTTTCTTGCACTACTCTCAACTGGAATCTTGTATGTAAGGTTGCCATTCTTTACTTCTTCAGCACCCTTTCTAACTTCATTAAACTTCCTTACCTGTCTTGGTACAATTGCGAAAATCGCTACAATAACAATGAATGTACCGAGTGCGGTAGTTGCCAGAAATGTTCCGCAAATTAGAATAAGAAGAAGCTTCACTAAAGTTGCATCACTCTCATTAATCCACTTAATAAGATGATTAATACAAATTCCGATAAGAGATCTATTCCACAATTCCTTTGCCTTTAGCTTCTTAACAAGAGACAAGAGATTTGCAAGCATTATGAATACAGCAGCAAGCAATCCAATAAATCCAACTGCGACTTGCGCTTCTGGTGTCATTACATCGTTATAGCTATATGTCGTGCCTAGGTTATCCCATATTTTTGAAAACGGCCCATTAAAGCAAGCGCCATATAGAAGTTGAAAGACTAGAGCTGACAAACCTCCAGTTGCAAAGAATGTACAAAGCTGTACATCAGACCAGATTTTATCAAACCAGATTAGTTGTATCTTCCCATTCTCGTCTCTTTCGCCACCAACATTCAAGATTAACAATACAGTTAAAGCTATTGAAATAATTAAGAAAATCACTCCGCCAATAACAGCTACGTTCTGCGCAATCTCAAATCCGTGAGTGCTTGCAATCTTGCCATCAAACCACAAATCCATATAGCTTCTCTCTTCATCTGAAAGCCCATCTACCCACACCATCTTGCTGAGGGATGCTGCAACCGTAGCAGCCAAGCAAGTTAAGAAAATAGCTATTGTGTCAAAAGCCGCAAATACAGAAAAAGTCGTTTTATTCATTTTATAGTTTTTCAATTTTGTATCCAATTCCCCACACCACCTTTAAATATCTAGGGTTCTTCGGGTCTATCTCTATCTTCTCTCTTATTCTCCTGATATGAACTGCAACCGTATTCTCAGGGTTAAATGCTGTATCCTGCCATACATTCTCATAGATTTGTTCAATGCTATAAACTCTGCCGGCATTTTCGGTAAGCATTTTCAGAATGCCATATTCAGTTGGGGTTACAACCACTTGTTCGCCATCTAACTGTACTGTCTTCTCGTTGTCATCGATAACAAGCCCACCTGATTTATAAATATTATTCTGTTTAGTTCCCCCTGAAAAGCTTCCCAGATTAGTATATCTTCTAAGCTGAGATTTTACTCTTGCAATTAACTCAAGAGGATTGAAAGGTTTTGTTACATAGTCATCTGCACCGACATTGAGACCCGTTATTTTGTCATAGTCCTCTGACTTTGCTGAAAGCATTATGATTGGAATATTCTGCTCTTCTCTAATCTTCATGGTAGCTTGAACGCCATCTAGCTTAGGCATCATAATGTCCATGATTATCAAATGAAGCTTCTCTCTTCTGGCAATTTCCAGGGCAGCTACTCCATCGTATGCCTTAAAAACCAAGTACCCCTCGTTGCGAAGATATATCTCAATCGCGCCAGCAATCTCTTTATCATCGTCGCACACCAAGATATTGTATTTCTGAAGATTATCCATCATCTGCTCTCCCCTTTCATCTTATAGCATCATTTTAGAGACTATTCTTTACAAACAATTCAATTAGTTTCTTACAAAATTCTTAATAAATGGACTTATGCGTGCTCTCTGTCAATTATTTTAGACGCTATTTAGCTAATTAACTTAGTCACTTTTATCATTAATCGACTTACACACTTTATCGAGATGTTCCCTCAAAGGCATTACATCACTCTCTGCGCTAAAAACCAGCAGCTTATCACCTGCATATAAAACGGTCTGCCCATTCGGCACAAGCTCCCTGTCATTTCTTTCAACGGCAACTATTAGGCATCCATGCGGTAAACCTATATCATTGACAGATCTGCCGTCCATGTAGCTACCGACATAAACCTCACTCTCAACTAGCAGCTTTCTTTTTTTCTTGCGGCTAACCACATAATCATTCGGTGCTGAACTCTTCTTGCTCTTAAAAGTTAGCATCCTTGATAGCAACTGGTCATAAATCGGTTCTCCGCGAAGGATATCAGCAGTAATATATGCGGTCAAAGACACAATGGTAAGTGGCATAAAATTCGTGAATTCTCCTGTCATTTCTGTCAAAAGAAGGACTCCTGTTACAGGTGCGCGAACAATTGCCGTAAAACAGCCTACCATTCCAAGAATTACCCACGAAGCATTATGTCCGCCATCCATTCCGATTAGTTGTAAAAGGTCGCCAAATAAGCCGCCGCAAACTGCACCAAGAACTAGCAAAGGCAAGAAAATACCGCCTGCTACGCCAGTGCCAAAGCTCATCATTGAAAAGACGAATTTTACAACCAGCAATATAAGCAGAAATGTTATGCCTTTGTTCTCAGACCCAACTAGGTTCACAATGTCACTGCCTCCACCGAGTACAATTGGATATACTTTGTACAGAACCAAAGCTGTTGCAAACGGAATGGCAGTCCTTGCAAGCATTGATAAATCTCTACCCTTAACTTTCAGATTAATTCTCCCGTACACATTCTGAAAGAACTCTATGCATTTGTTGTAAAATACGCCAAATGCACCAAGCAATATACCCAGGACAATCACTATGCCATATTCAGACAATGGCAATGCATGAGTAATGTGAATTTCAAAAGCAGGCTTCAGGCCAAAAATATTCGTAGCCACAAAGTCGGACGCTATCGAGGCTGCCATCGTTGAAGTCATAACAAGGATTGAGAAATTCTTGTGTAACTCTTCTAGAGCAAACATAGTTCCTGCTAGAGGCGCGCAGAAAGCCCCTGCTAATCCAGCTGCTGCTCCACATGTCATAAGGAGCTTCTCGTCAGTATTAGAGCTTTTTGATAATTTGGCAACACCCTTTCCAGCCATCGCGCCAATCTGTACGCTAGGGCCCTCTCTACCAAGTGATAGGCCCGCACTTATTGCCGCAAAACCGCCAATAAATTTGGCAATAATAATTCTATACCAGTTCTGTTCAATCTGGCCAGCTAGCTCTCCCTTCACTTGGGGAATTCCAGATCCGCCGCACAAAGGCTCAACCCTAACGCATAAAGCTGTTACTATCCAAGCCAAAATTAACAAAAAAAGCTCTCCTACCAACCAAGAAGGGCTGCTGTTTGCATAATCTATTAACACTGTTCTTATGTGTTCTCCCTCAGCTAAAGCATAGCGAAAAAGAGAAACCACTAAGCCGCTGCATGCGCCAACTAGTATTCCTCTAATAGGAAGAGTAATATTTCGACTATCATAATTATTAAAATTTCTTATTGTGCTCATAGCGTATTGTCACTTCTCCCGAATGTAAAAAATCCTGCCCGTTTTTTTCAGACTTAATGATAAGCCCAAAGTCATCGCTTATCCCTTCAGCAACTGCCTCAAACTGCTCTCGTCCAGCATTTATAACCTTAATAGTCTTGCCTTTTAGATAATCTCTTTGCACATACTCATTATAAATTGACTCTTTGGATATTTCCTCCCAATTAGAGAGAATATCCTCTATTATTCTATCCTTAGAGAATTCTTCTTCCTTATCAAAGACTTCTCCAGCAATATTCTCAAGTTCTTGCGGGAAACCCTTCTCCGGTCTTTGACAATTAATTCCAATTCCGATTATAACACTTGTGACTGTGCCGGTGCTATCATCGGCAACACCCTCAGCTAGAATTCCTGCCACCTTGGAATTAGACATATATATATCGTTCACCCACTTAATAGCAGTTTGCTTTCCGCTGTTCTTCTCAATAGCTAGAGCCGCACAGACTGCCGCTTTTGCTGTAAACGAAAGTGTCTCATTTTCAGTTTGACCAACAGGAACTAACATACTCATATATATTCCTGAATTTTGCGGAGAATAGAAAGCCCTGCCTCTTCTACCTCTTCCTGCAGTCTGCCTATTTGCAACCACAACAAGTTGCTCATCACAAGACACCTTTCCGAGTTCTCTTGCAACATCATTTGTAGATGTTACCTCATCATATTTAAAAAGTTTAAATGATTTTGCCATTTTAATTAATCCTTTTGCGCTCTAGTGTCCACGAGGCACTTGATTAAGCATCTCATTTTCCTTCTTTCGATCCGCATAAAATAATGATACAAATAGAATTCCAAGTGGAATCAGTGTAAACCAAATTGCCTTGCCCAAGAAAAGTCTACATAGAATTGTCGCAATAACGCCACCAAGAACGAAACTCGCAAGCATCTCGATATGGCCTCTTCTCTTATAGCTTAATGCATCGTCTCCCTGATTTTTCTTTAGTTTCACAGATGCTATTCCAATCTGTCTAAGGTGATTAGTGCAGAAAGTTGTTGCCATCGGAATTCCTTCTGCCTGTCTGAAAGTATTGTATTGCATAGAGCAAATGAAATTAATTGCAACTTGTGAAATTTGATGCGGTGCGCTTTCTGGGAGAAACCCAAGAACAACGACAACCAGCATCTCAATTAGAATAAGAAGAGTATCCCATCTCATAAACAAGCTGTTTTTGATGGGCTTTGGAACCACCTCCGATACAACCGCGCCAAGAAAATAGGCAGTCATCGGAATAATGAAATATATTGCGCGCTTCCAGTCAAAGTCTCCAATTGCCATAGCAAGAAGAACAAAATTCGCAGTTTGAGCATTGCAAAATATTCCACCTCTTATTGTATAAGTGAAAGCGCCATAGAAGCCGGCAACTCCCATGAGGACAAGGAATACCCA
>JAAZHB010000125.1 GCA_012510935.1 Clostridiales bacterium | reverse complement strand
GAGTCCGAAAGAACTTTGAATATTAGTGCTGCATCAATTTCATTCATATTAATCACCTCGTATTGATAACTGTCTATATGTTAAAGCATATATTGATGAATGTCAATATGAGTTTCTTTATATTATATAAAAGAAGCGCAAAGAATAATTTCTCTGCGCTTCTTAAAAAAGTCATTAATTAGAATTCAAACTTGTCCACTATTTCAGCTGCATCATTGCCGTAAATATCTAGTCCCTCAGCTTTATAGAATTTGAACTCAGGGATTCCGAAGAGCTGACATAGCTCACTAATGTAAAACTCTATAGAACTCTCTTTTGGAATATATCCGCCCGCTGTCGTGATATACACAAGTTCTTTTGCATTGCACATTCCAGTCGGTACTCCTCCTGGATATCCAAATGCAATTCCGTTGACACAAACCTGCTCAAAATATGCCTTCAACACCGCCGGGCAGAAGAAGTCCCAGTATGGTGCGCCCACAACAATTCTATCTGCTCTAGCAAATTGCTTTGCCAAGTCATAATCTGCACTTTTCAAATCTTTCTTCTGTATATCCTCGTCTCGCTTATCGAGAGTTTCTCTAGTAAGCGGTAGAATGGATAACAGATTTAAGTCCACAACCTCAATCTCTTCAGGATTGAATCTAGATAGATAAGAATTACACATTTTCTGCGTTCTAGATTTTTCTCGAATACAAGCATTTACAAATAATACCTTCATATCAAATCTCCTCTCGAATTACATTTAAAGTATACCACGAGAGTTGATTTTTTGTTGCGCTAATAATCTATTCAACCTCTGCAGATAATATTTGCGAAATGTCGTCAATTCTTACACTTGCGCACTCAAGCTCCTCTGGACTTCCATAACCATATAGGCAACCGACTGACTTTAAATTATGCTTCTGCGCAATCTCCATATCGTGAAATCGATCGCCAATTACAATGAATTCACCACTATGTTTCTCCTTAATAGTACTAAAGATTTCATATTTTGGGGCATAGTCATATTTCTCGCAGCAATAGTAATCGTCAAAAAATCTATCCAAGCCAAAATAATTTCGGTTCTCGTTCATATACTGTTCTTTGCAATTACTGAGAAAAATTAGTGTATTTCCTTTTGCTTTCAGAGCTTTCAATGTATCTATCGCATTTGAATACAGCCTTGCATTACCTTCCTTGATTTGGTTAATTATCTCATCCCCAATCAATGAGCTGCAATGCAACTTGTCTTCTTCAGAAATTTCAGGTGCAAAACTATCCCACATATCTTTTGCGGAAAACCCAAGATAAGATGCAATCTCTTCTGTCGTTACAGTTCTAGGCTCCATCAAATTATTCCGGGCAAGATACTCATAGGCCTTTCTAAAAGCAGGTTCATAGACTCTTATTGTCTCATGAAGAGTTCCATCATAGTCAAAAATGTAATTAGCCATTAGCCTTCAATCTCGCGAATAAGATTAACCATCTCTATAGCGCCCATTGCACAATCGTAGCCCTTATTGCCAGCCTTTGTTCCAGCTCTTTCAATAGCCTGCTCAATGTTTTCTGTTGTTACTACACCAAACATTACCGGAATGTCGCTATTCAAAGATACATTTGCAATACCCTTCGAAACCTCGCTACATACATAGTCATAATGACTTGTTGCCCCACGAATAACTGCTCCAAGACAAATAACAGCATCATACTTCCCACTCTTTGCCATTTTTGAAGCAATTAGAGGTATCTCAAATGCACCTGGTACCCACGCTACCTCAATATCCTTGTCCAATACATTGTGACGAGATAGTCCATCAATTGCACCGCCAAGTAGTTTTGAAGTGATAAACTCATTAAATCTTGCTGCAACAATACCTACCTTAATTTCCTTTGATACTAGCTTCCCCTCATAAGTTTTCATAATTCATTCCTCCTAAGAATTTTTGTAATTAATATTTTCGTTTAAAATTGCTTCTTCATTAAAACTATTTAATGTTCAGATAATGCCCCATTTTCTCTTGCTTTGTTTGTAAATATGCTTTGTCAAACTCGTTAGCTTCAATCTCAATCGGTACCCTTTCAACAATCTCAATGCAGTAATCAGACAGCTGGTAAACCTTATCTGGATTATTAGTCATAAGGCGAAGTGTTTTGACTCCTAGATTTCGAAGAATCTGTGCTCCAATATAGTACTCACGAAGATCCTCATCAAAACCTAGCGCAATATTTGCCTCAACTGTATCCATGCCTTGACTCTGAAGCTCATATGCCTTCAACTTGTTCAATAAGCCTATTCCACGGCCTTCCTGTCTCATGTACAGCAATATGCCGCGGCCTTCCTTCTCAATCTGTCTCATAGCGTTCTCAAGCTGCTTGCCGCAGTCGCATTTTGCTGAATGAAATACATCGCCAGTCAAGCACTCAGAATGAACTCTGCACAATACATTTTCACCATTGCCAATCTCTCCCTTTACTAGTGCAACATGATGTTCGCCATTTAGAAGATTCTCGTATCCGTAAGCTCTAAACTCACCGAATTCTGTTGGCAGCATTGGGCTAGCAACGCAATTCACAAGCTTATCGAATTTCTTTCTGTAATCTTGCAATGCTTCGATTGTTATAAACTTTATATTCCACTTTTGTGCAATATCTATGAGTTGCGGAGTTCTCATCATTGTGCCATCTTCTGCCATAATCTCACAGCAAAGTCCACACTCTTTTAGACCGGCAAGCTTCATCAAATCCACAGTTGCCTCGGTATGACCGTTTCTTTCCAAAACTCCGTTCTTTTTGGCAAGGAGTGGAAACATATGCCCTGGTCTGCGAAAATCTTCTGGCTTAGAAGTATCGTCTACGACTTTTAGTGCAGTGATGCTTCTCTCGGCCGCAGAGATTCCTGTGGTTGTGTCAATGTGGTCGATAGAGACTGTAAAAGCGGTCTCATGATTATCGGTATTCTGCGTTACCATTTGTGGGAATTGCAATTTTGTACAAAACGCCTGGCTCATTGGCATACAGATAAGCCCTTTCCCATGAATGGCCATAAAATTAATGTTATCGGTTGTTGCAAATTCTGCTGCACAGATAAAGTCTCCTTCGTTCTCTCTATTCTCATCATCTGTTACTAGAATTAGTTCTCCATTTTGCAAAGCTTCAAGTGCTTCTGGCACTGTATTGAATTGAAACATAGTTTTACCTCCTAAAACCCATTTTCAAATAAAAATTCCTTAGTAATTCCTTGTGGCGTCGACATGAACTTTTCAATGTATTTTCCAACTACATCATTCTCCAGATTTACAATAGAGCCTATTTTCTTCTCTGATAGAATTGTTTCTTTTGCCGTATGCGGGATAATGCTCACAGCAAAACTATTTCTGTCAACTCGTGCGACTGTCAAGCTAATTCCATCTATAGTTATTGAACCTTTTTCAACAATATATCGCATAATATTGCTGTCCGCTTGTATCGTATACCAAATGGATATATCGTCTTGAGTGATTGATTTTATTTTTCCCGTACCATCTATGTGTCCGGAGACAATATGCCCTCCAAAACGCCCATCGGCAGCCATCGCTCTTTCTAGATTGACATTACTGCCAATCTTTAGACTCCCAAGTGATGATCTTGAAAGCGTCTCATTCATCACATCAGCCGTATAAAGTTCGCCGCTTATAGAAGTTACTGTTAGACAAACCCCATTTGTGGCAACACTATCGCCAATCTTTAAGTCGCTGAATATTTTGTCTGCGGCTACTGATAAAGTTGCTGATTTCGCACCCTTTCTTATTGACTTTATAACTCCGATTTCTTCAACTATTCCTGTGAACATTATTCTCGACCTCGCTTTCTATCATAATATCGTTCTCTAGAATCACAACCTTGCTGTTTTTAACCTTAACAGCATCATATACCTCTTTGATTCCGCTTCCTCCGACAGGAGTTTTTGCTGAAACTCCTCCAAAAATCTTAGGTGCTATATAGCATTGGATTTTATTAACGATTCCTGCATCAAGAGCTGAGAAATTTAATGTGCTTCCACCCTCAAGCAAAATACTGTCTATCTTCATTTCGCCAAGCTTAGTCATTAGTTCAGATAGGTCAATATGCCCCTTAACCTCGCTAACAGCTACTATTTCACATCCTTTTTGAATATATGGCTTGTGCTTTGCTTCATCGCCGCAAATCGTCGCAATTATAGTCCTAACCTCATTTGCAGTTTTGACAATATGGCTCTCAAGCGATGTTGTCAAACGGCTGTCGCAAATTATCCTTATTGGATTTCTTCCATCATCAATTCTGCAAGTGAGCATTGGGTCATCTGATATGACTGTACCGGTACCAACCATGATTGCAAAATACTTATTTCTGTCCTTGTGGACATTTCTTCTAGCAATCTCTCCAGTTATCCATTTCGACTTGCCTGTAACCGTCGCAATCTTTCCATCCATTGTCATTGCATATTTCATGACTACATATGGTCTTTTAGTCGTAATGTAATGAAAGAAAACTTCATTTATGCGTTTGCACTCTTCTTCGAGCACCCCCACTAGAACTTCTATCCCTGCGTTTCGTAAAATTTCAACCCCTTTGCCAGCCATTTTTTCATTAGGGTCAAGAGTTCCTACGACAACTTTCGCAATTCTATTCTCAATAATTGCCTCTGTGCAGGGTGGAGTTTTGCCATAATGGCAGCAAGGCTCAAGTGTTACATACATTGTTGCACTTTTGGGTGATGAACTGCAATTTGCAAGAGCATTTCGTTCAGCATGAAGCTCCCCATATTTCTCGTGATAACCTTCTCCAATAATCTTGCCGTCTTTTACAATTACTGCTCCGACCAAAGGATTCGGATTGACTTTGCCAGTGCCTTTTGCAGCAAGCTCCAGAGCTAACTGCATATACTTTGTGTCATCCATAATTTCCTCCATAAATAAAAATGCCCTGAATATAAAACTCAAGGCAAAAAAGCATGCAAAAATCTAGCTTGTACTAAATAAAAAGGCTCTGATAAGATTCTAAAATCTAATCAGAGCAAAATACCTAATACTAAGTTAACAAAAATTTGTTAACAATATGCATTTATCTATCTTCTTTCATCCAGACTATACTGTCGGCTTCGGAATTACACCGAATCTGCTTTGCATTGCTGCTCCGCTCGTGGGCTTTACCACCGGTAGGGAATTACACCCTGCCCTGAAGACCTTATTCAATTGAATTAAGTGTAGTACAAGATTTGACCATTGTCAAACTCTATAGAAAAGTGGTGCGGATGAAAGGACTCGAACCTTCACGAAGTTACTCACACGGACCTGAACCGTGCGCGTCTGCCAATTCCGCCACATCCGCAAATAGTGGCGTACCAATATATTGGTACGCCTTTGTT
>JAAZHB010000124.1 GCA_012510935.1 Clostridiales bacterium | reverse complement strand
GTAATATTGAGTTCAATAATGCCGCTGGTGCTAAGATTCGGAATATTCTCTATTGATATGTACTATTATGACCTTGCAATGAAGTGGTTACCGCTAGATATTATTATTGCACTGGGCGTTATAGCTTTCTTTAAGCTATATAATAGAGTTTGGACATATGCAAGCATAGAGGAACTGGTTGATGTATTTAAAGCGTCCATTGTATATGAGGCAATTCTCATTGCATATAAGATGCTTCTTGGAGTAGACATGGCAAGAAGCTTCTATCCATTTAACTGGATGATTTTCCTAATTCTTCTCACAATGAGTAGACTCTCTGTAAGATTGTTTAAAGATATTATAAAGAAGTATACCCACAAAGGAGCTAGAAGAAGACTTCTTATTGTTGGAGGCGGCGCAGCTGCATCAATGCTTATTAAGGAATTGAAAAGCACTAATAGCTCTAATGTTCCTGTATGCGTAATTGACGACAATGTTGCAAAGAAGGGTAAGCTAATTCATAATATTCCAATTGTGGGAACAAGCGATGACATAGAGGCAGTTTGTGAGAAACATAGCATAGATGAGATTATCATTGCGATTCCATCTGCTGAACCTCCGGAAATTAGAGATATTGTTAAGGTTTGTCAGAGAACCAAAGCAAAGGTAAAGATTCTACCAGCTATTGCTTCGACCCTTACTACCTCTGTGAGTCAGACATTAAGAGAAGTAAACTACGAAGACCTTCTTGGTCGAGAGGCTGTTGTAATAGGTAATCCTGAACTAGAGACGTTTGTTAAGGGTAAGACGGTTATGGTAACTGGAGGCGGAGGCACAATAGGTTCAGAATTGTGTAGACAGATTGCAGCTAATAAACCCAAGAAGCTCTTGATAGTAGATATATATGAGAATACAACTTATGAGCTTGAGACAGAGTTAAATAGATATTATCCACAAATTGATAAGGAAGTGCTGATTGCGTCGGTAAGAGATTACGATAGACTAGAAGCAATTTTTGCAAAGTATAGACCAGATGTAATATATCATGCGGCAGCACATAAGCATGTTCCGCTTATGGAATATTCCCCTAATGAGGCAATTAAGAATAATTGCAAGGGAACCCTCAATATGGCTGAACTTGCAGACAAGTATAATGTGCAACGATTCGTTCTTATTTCAACAGATAAGGCAGTTAGACCAACCAATGTAATGGGTGCCTCTAAGAGAATCTGTGAAATGATAGTACAGACATACAACAACAAGTCAAAGACAGAGTTTGTCGCGGTTAGATTTGGTAATGTGCTTGGAAGTAATGGTTCTGTAATTCCGCTGTTCTTGAGGCAGATTGATGTTGGCGGACCACTTACTTTAACTCATAGAGAGATAACTAGATTCTTTATGACAATTCCTGAAGCTGTATCCCTTGTTCTTAAGGCAGGACTTATGGCAAAGGGTGGCGAGATATTCGTCCTTGATATGGGAGAGCCTGTTAAGATTTATGACCTTGCGGTTAATCTGATTAGGATGAAAGGATATGAGCCTGATAAGGATATCAAAATAGATATAGTCGGACTTCGTCCTGGCGAGAAACTATACGAGGAACTTCTCATGGATGAAGAAGGCCTTCAGAATACATCTAACAAGTTAATTCATATTGGAAAGCCAATAGAGATTGACGAGAAGAAATTCCTAAATGATTTAAATGAACTAATTAAAACTGCAGAGGGAAATCCTGCAGAGATTAGGGAGGATGTCAAGGCAGTTTGCCCAACATATTCTCCCCAATATAGGTAAGGAGATGACATTATGAAAGTACCTTTTTCACCGCCAGATATTAGCGAGAATGAAATTAATAGAGTGGTTGAAGTCCTTAAATCTGGATGGATTACTACTGGACCTACTGTAAAAGAATTTGAAGAGAAGATGAGTGAGTTTCTTGGAACAAACAAGACAGTTGCTTTTTCTTCAGCAACTGCTGCCCTTGAGGGAGCGCTAAGAATTCTTGGTATAGGCGCTGGGGACGAGGTTATTGTACCAGCATACACATATACGGCGACTGCAAGTCCTGTAATACATGTTGGGGCTACACTTAAGATG
>JAAZHB010000123.1 GCA_012510935.1 Clostridiales bacterium | reverse complement strand
GCGGTCAACAGCAGCGTATTGGAGTTCTTCGTGCACTAGCAGCTTCCCCACCAATTGTATTGATGGATGAACCTTTTGGCGCACTGGATCCAATGACGAGAGATCTTCTTCAAGACGAAATGATTTCGCTACAGAAGAAATTACACAAAACTGTTGTTTTCGTAACTCACGATATGACAGAAGCTCTTAAACTTGCTGATGTAATCATCTTCATGAATGCGGGCGAGATTGTTCAAATGGCATCGCCAGAGGAAATGCTCGAACACCCAGCAAATGACCTCGTCAGAAGTTTTCTTGGCAAACATGCACTTGGTACAGACATTCCTAAGAATGTTGAAGACTTTATGCGTTCAAACATTAAGACCGTTAAGAAAAACAGAGGCGTTCTAGAGTGTGCTGAGTTGATGGCCAGAAATAGTGTTGATACCCTCCTTGTAATCGATGATGATGACAAATATGTTGGAACAGTATCTATTGCAGATATTAGACATTGGGGCAAGGATATTTCCACTATAGAGCCGATTGTAAAACAGGTTCCTATGTGCGCAAAGATTGGAGACGAAGCCAAAGACAGCTTTGACCACCTTCTCGAGACAGGTGCAAGTTACGTTGTAGTACTTAATGAAGATGATTCTATTGCAGGAATCGTTACAAAGACAAGTATGGCAAGATCAGTTGCCCAGAATCTGTGGGGTGAATAAAATGGTTGAATTATACAATACTTACGGAGATATGCTCCTTCGAGCAATTGGAGTTCATACCCTTTATGTCCTTGTTTCAGTATTGTTAGGATTCATTATTGGACTTTTGCTTGGAATACTATTCTCTAGAATTCCTAAGTGGTCCTTCGTCATTCTTCCGATAATGTCAATTTTCCAGACAATACCTGGTCTTGTATTTATTGGTGTTCTCTTCCTATTAATAGGAATGACTCCACTTACAGTCATAATCGCCCTTACGGTCTACGCGATTTTCCCTGTAATGAAAAATACACTAACTGGAATACTCTGTGTGGATAAGCAATATGTTGAAGCTGCATACGGTTGCGGTATGACCTGGCAACAGGTTCTGACTCATGTTGAGCTTCCACTTGCTATGCCTACAATTATCGCTGGGCTGAGAATGTCCGCAATATACACTGTCAGCTGGGCAGTTCTAGCAGCGATGATTGGCCTTGGTGGTCTTGGAGACTTCATCTATCAAGGAACAACATCCAACAACAACACTTTGATACTACTAGGAGCAATTCCTGCTGCAATTCTTGCAATTGCGCTTGGTAGCTTGATTGACCTTCTTCAGAAGAAAGTCACACCTAGAGGTCTTAGGAAGGAGGTTCGCAAATGAGTATGAGTCTTATTATTGAGCACTTATACATAGTGCTTGCCTCTGGAGTTCTTGCAATTCTAATTGGATTACCACTTGGAACCTTGGCATATATGAATTCACATGCCAAGCCAATTATTCTTAAAGTTGTAGATATATTGCAAACGATTCCGTGTCTTGCCCTATTAGGACTTATAATGGTTCTCTCGGGAGCTGGCAAAACTACCGTAATCATCGGTATTACATTGTACTCGCTTCTTCCGATTGTGCGTAACACTTGTCTTGGTCTAGAGGAAGTTAGCCCAGGAGTTAAAGAGGCTGCACGCGGCATGGGCATGAGCAAAATGCATAGGCTTCTAAGAGTTGAATACCCTCTCGCATTCCCAACGATTTTTACGGGTATTAGAATCGCTATTGTAAATGCGATAAGTACAGCGGTATTTGCTGCATTTGTTGGTGGCGGTGGAATCGGAAGCATCCTTACTAGAGGTATTAGAATTCAAGATATGAAGCTGATACTTGTTGGTACCGGTGCCTTGATGCTAATAGCTATCGTAATAGACTTGTTTATGAGTTTTTGCGAGAGCAAGATGAGAAAATCTCATGGCAGCATCAAGCTTATGCTCCTCCCTCTCGTTGTTTTATTATGTGGTTTTGTAATTATTCTTCCTTTTAATATAAGCAAAGCATCTTCTAGTGATGAGCTGGTAATGTATGATGGGGATTATTCTGAAACACAGATTATGACTCACATGGCAAAGATATTAATTGAGGATAAGACTGATTTGAATGTAGTTGTAAAGGATCAAATGTCGCAAGTAAACAATTTTAAAGCTATGATGAGCGATACTAATAGCTGCGATATGATGATTTGCTATGATGGTACCCTTTTGACGACTTTCCTTCATCTTGATCCTAGCGATGTTCCAAAGGGAATTACTTTGTATGATTATGCAAATGAAAGAGGGCTTGAAGATAAGCAGGTATATCTACTTGATAAGCTTGGCTTTGATAATACTTATGCTATAGCAGTTACCAAGGAAGTTGCTGATAAATATGGAATTGAGAAAGTTAGCGACCTAAAGCAATACGCTAGCCAGCTCGTCTTTGGTGCAGAGCATGAATTCTTTACTGAAGAAGGAAGCATGAAATATGGTCCATTCGTAGACTACTATGGTTTGAACTTTAAGGAAAGTGTATCTGTCGATGTCAGCCTAAAGTATTC
>JAAZHB010000122.1 GCA_012510935.1 Clostridiales bacterium | reverse complement strand
TTATTAATATACCGCCACCTCCCTTTTTTGTCAATAAGCTTTTATGATATTTTCCCAAATATTTTTCTCTAAATTATTTGATTATTTTGGCTCGTAATTCTATGAATAATCTTCTCACTAATGTGATAATGCAAAAGCAAAGAGACCTTTCTTATAGGAAAGAATAGGTCTCTTTATCTAGCCTCGTAGCATTGTGATTCTAACAATCATTGTTCGGGAAATCATTTCAGAGTATGAGCTCCCCATTCATTTATATTCTGCTACTGTTATTTGCTATTTAGACACTAAAAGTGTCTCATGTTATTCAATTGATATTCGCTTTCCTATCTCTTCGCAGCATTGGCAACTGACGTGCTTACTCTTCTTCATCGCTTTCATAATCACCTAGCTTTACTTTCTCTGCTGCGAGAATCGAACTGGATGTATGTCTGCACCTAGTTGCGGTTACCTCTAAATACTCAATATAGGCTTTGCGCATCTCTGAATATTTATTGCGGCCCATACAAATTGTAGCTCCAGAAATGAAATTAACTTGTCCGCCAGCTACCTTGGCAATATTTCTTCTATTTACAATTATCTTCTTCATTATTCTGTAGAATGAGTAATTGTTAAGTATACCAACTAGATTCTCGATGCTGTCGTAACATACATAATCCTCTTCAGCGGTAATTATGTGAAGCTTACGTCCTTCCTGTTCAACTACATCAATGCTTGTTACTGGGACTCTTACGATCTTGCTCTTTGTAACTACGGTAATGATATCTACACCGCCTCCATTATTTTCATCATTATACAGCATTTGATTTTCGCAAGTATTCTATAGATATACACCTGCTTCCTCCTTTCCTTCTAAAAAAAAATTTTTGATTTCTCTAGATATCCTCTAGAGTATGTTATCTCTATTGTTTCATATAATGTATATTTAATAAAGCATATTTGTATATGAATTCTCTACACTTAACCAACTTTTATTATCTTTTGAAAAAGAAGCATTAAAAAAAGCCTTTGATCACCTTAAAATAGCTATTTATCGGCAAAACCAGGCTTTTATAGTTTAAATATTAAGATTTTCGAGCAACTTACTAATTGATTACCTCATACATTCCTTCAGCATCCTCTTTCTTGCATGATTCATTCAACTCTTTTACTTTAACTGACAATTCATTTTGTCCAAAAGTAATCTTAATTATATCGCCAACCTTAAGTTCAACGCCAGGTTTAGCTACTTTACCATTTACTTCAACTCTGCTTTGTTCGCAAGCCTCTTTCGCAACAGTGCGTCTTTTAATTATTCTTGAGTTCTTTAAAAACTTATCTAATCTCATTTTATTATTTTTTTCCTTATGCAATCTATATATAGAAAGAAGTAGGACGCAATGCATTCCTACTTCCTGTATTCATTCATCTGTCTAATCCTACTTATTAACAGCATCCTTAAGTTGCTTGCCAGCTTTAAACACTGGAGCCTTTGATGCCGGAATTTCAATAATTACCTCTGGGGTCTTAGGATTTCTTCCAATTCTTGACTTGCGATCTCTTGCTTCGAAAGTTCCAAAACCAATCAGTCTTACGCTCTCGCCTTCAGCTAGAG
>JAAZHB010000121.1 GCA_012510935.1 Clostridiales bacterium | reverse complement strand
TTGGTATCGGGCAAAGTGAAATTTTTACAATCCAAATACCAAGCAATCTTCAAGCATAACATGGAACGTACCCCTCCCCGGCGACCTTAGGGTTTTATGACCCACTGAAAACCGCGGGGTACAAAACATCAAACACCTGTGAATAAAATACTGCTATAAGCTGATATTCTCGTTGTTCGTACAAGCTGTCAAAGCAGATTATAGAATGATTTTTCCCATAAGTCTCATCTGCATACTGTTTTAATCCACCAAACATCAGTCCCGACTTCATCGTATGTCCATGAATAATCAAATTTGTTGATGGTTTGCTCCCATTATAGTATTCATTATCTTTGGGATCTGTTCCCACTGTGGAGTCCGTATCCATAATCAGGCAACCATTGTTATTAGGTTCTCTGTTGAAATCATAATCCAGATAATAGTCTTCATCCTCCATTGTCTGCATCACTGGATAATCTATAACAGTATCTTCTATTTTAAGCCAGCCAATCATATCTGGATTCTGTTCATAGAGTGGCTGATATTCTGGGAGTATCTCTGCTGGTGCAGATAATTTTTCTGCATTCCTTAATATATCTCGAAAGACTCTCTCGATTCCTGCGACAGGTAATTCATAAAGTTTCTTTGTTTCATTTTCCCTTATTTCACTGATCTCTTTGCTCATCTCGTTCTGTGTCTGCAGGGTACGTTCGTTATCTTTGTGCCTGCACCACATAACAATTACAATTGCAATAACACTCATAGTAAAGATAACTGCTGCTATTCTTGTACAAAACATATATCTTCTTTCACTTCGTCTTTTATGACGAAGACAGGTGACTTTCGCCACCCGTCTATTCTGTAGGTTCTTTTCATTTTCCCTACACTTTGATTTATGATTGTCGGATTCAGTCTTCATATCATCCCTCATCTGTTATCTATGTGTTTTCTTCTTTCTTCCTAAACATAGAAGTGTACCACCACTAACCATTACAAGAACGAATAACCATACGATTGGTGAATGATCTCCAGTCTTAGGAACTTCATCCTTCTCATAGGTTGCTGTCAGGGTTACTGCATTTGCTGGCATTGTAAATGTAGCTGTAGTACTTGTCTTGCTTCCACTTGTAAAGTTTAAGCTGTCTGCTCCTGTCCATTCCTTAAAATGCTGTCCACTTGGAGCTGCATCGGCTGTGATTGTGACTGTTGCATTTTCTTCATAATTTCCATCACCTGTACCATTATTGACTGTTACTGCATAGGTGCTTGGAGCTGCATTCACATTTATCGAAATCGCTGTTCCTAATGCAGTGGCATAGTCTGTTAAATTACCAGTGTTCACATCTTCTGCAAATACATATAAACTGTAAGTTCCTACTGCCAACCCTGCTGGAATAGTTACCGTTGAACTTGTTGCTGTTGTATCAGAATTTACACTTCCATAATATAATACTGTTCCATAACTATCTGTCAGCATAGCAGATATCTGTGTAGCGTCCGTCAGAGTGGTTGCTGCGCTATGGCTAATTGTTAAATTTTCTGCCGAGTATCCTGCTGTCAGACTTGTCTTGCCATTTGTTTTATTTGCACCAAGGGTGTTTTCTGTTCCCTCTAATGTCAGCTTCCATGTATTATTGCTCACATTACTGTCTCCAACAACTCCAAAAGAAGATTTGCTCGCTCCGCTCGCAGATGTGAAGAGCACAGAGGACAGATTCAAATTTAAAGCGGGGCGAACGAAACCGCTCCCACTCCCACTGATCAAGTCGCCTTTCGACCAGACGCGGCCTTCACGGCGCACGATGGCTGCAAAGCGAGCATCGCGACCGGGGGACCGGAGCCACCACCAAGTGCTTGCAGCTCTTGTGGCATCACTTCCAAATCCATAGTCAGTATTTCTCACTTCTGCAAGAGAGAGAAGGAACAGCTTATCCGTTGTGTTATTTCCGCCTGCTGTACTATAATCTGGATTACTGTCATTGGTTACTGAAGTATCCTTAATTGCGTCTTGCTCTGTTCCTGTAAAATTACTGTTCAAGAACGTTTGACCATTCAAATAGCTTCTTAAAGTACAATTCTCCCATGTTATGCCTGAAAGGGTATCATGGTATGCTTTCGTTTCTAATAAATCCTCTGAAAACAAAAAACCAGAATCATCTAATACTCTCCATAATTTATTTCCATAATATACCTTGCTTCCAGTCCAAGCTGTAGCGGAACTTTCTGTACTTGTTGGATCACTAATTCCTCCAAATCCCAGATTCACATCCTTGGTAGTTGCCGCTGCCTGTACTTCTACAGCACTGCCTGGCATAAAAGTCATACCACTTACAAGCATGGCTGCACTTAATACGATACCAAGTGTTTTCTTAAATACCTTTCCATTTCTTTTCATAATCCTCACCTTTCTTCTATGTATATAGTTTTCTATAATTTCAGCTTTCACTGTGTTTTGTAAGTACAAAGCTTTGATAAACTTTTGCTCTTAATCGATAGGTGTTACCATACTTTAGATGTCCTTGATAGCTTTTCATACTGCGTGTAATCTCTTCAAAGTTCTTGGTTCCCTGACGATACTGCTTCTGATAGAGCTTTAGCCTACGTTTCCATCGCTTTTTATTGGAAGTTCGCAGTCTTCTTATCACCTTTCCTGTATCTGTTAAGTAGAACCTGAATCCCAGATAATCTGCACCTTGTGATATTGGAAAAATCTGTGTTTTTTCATTGAAGGACAGTTTTAACTCCTTTTCTACATACGCTGTCATTTCCTCGAGACATTGCTTTAAATATGTTTTATTCTCATGAATTAATATGCCATCATCCATATATCTGCTGTAGTATTTAATTCCAAACTTTTCCTTAATGAGTCTATCTAATCCATTCAGATACCAGAGTGCAAACCATTGACTCGTCTGGTTGCCAAGCGGTAATCCTCTCTGGCTAGGTTCTTCTGTTTCAGGTTCCTTTGCATAGCTGTCTACGATATGGCTCAGTAATTTTTGTACCTCTTCATCTGGGAAACAATGTAATTTCTGTTTCAGCACCTGATGGTTAATGCTGTCAAAGAATTTGCGAATATCAAACTTCAAGATATATCCGTTAGTTCCATGTTCTTTGTAAAAGTCCCTCATGAATTTTGTCAGTCTATCGGTAGCAAATCGAGTGCCTTTTCCTTCCCGGCAGGCTGCATTATCATAAATCAGTCTCGGTTCAAAATATGGTTTTAATACCTGGTCACAGATACTGTGCTGAACAACCCTATCTCGAATAGACAATGCCTGTATCTCTCGTTTTTTGGGGTCATATATCTGAAAGCAATGATAGTTACCA
>JAAZHB010000120.1 GCA_012510935.1 Clostridiales bacterium | reverse complement strand
GTCTTCATTTGAGCTGAAATAGCACTTTGAGCATTTGCATTCTTTGCAACAATTACTATCCCTGATGTATCCATATCTATTCTATTTGCAAATCTTATTTTAAATTCTTGGGAAGAATCTTGCATATATTTCATAATACCATTGGCGATTGTACCAGTGGGATGACCCGAGGTTGGATGTACAATTATACCAGGTTGTTTATTAATCATAATTAAATCAGAATCTTCATAGAGAATCTTAATAGGGATATCCTCTGCAGGGAAGTCACTTGTCTCCTTTGGAAGCCTAACTCCAATAACATCTCCATCAGAAGGAATGACAAAGCCCGGGGTTGGAATACCATTTAAATCAACAAGATTCTGATATTTCATTTTTGTCTTAAATCTAGCCGAAAACTTGAAATTCGCTCTAAGCAATTGATTGATTGTACGGCCCTCATCATTTTGTGTTACTTTATATGTAAATTTTGGCATAAATAAATCTTTCTATAATAATAATAAATTAACTTCATTATTTGCGTAAGAACGAGCGTAAGAAGCAAAGTCTTACAAGAGCTTAGTAGTAAGTTTTTTCCAGTAATCGTAATCATGGAAGCGAACAAGATGCAATTCGTTTTCTGATTGGGATATTTCAATCTTTGTTACTGAAGAGAATTCGTGAGTCTTACCATCGAATGATAGAATAATACTTCCGCCTTGGTTCTGATCAAGTTTATCAAATACTACTGTTTTATGTGCTGGCAGTAAAACACTTGAATGGAAGCATCTATAAGCATTTGTATTCATAGGTGCGACCGGTGTTAGTTGAATTACATCCAATTCGGGTGCAACTAGTGAGCCACCAAGAGAATAGTTGTATGCAGTTGAGCCTACAGGGGTTGACAGCAGAATTCCATCACCACTAAATTCCTGAACTTGAGTCCCATCAATTGATACCGAGAAATGAGTTGTGTGTGATAATGGACCTCTTACTAAGAGCTCATTAATTCCAATTCGATTATAAGTATCCTTTGGCGTAATAATATTAGCCTTTATTGGCTTTATGACCTGAATTGTAATATTGCCTTCTTCATATGCGTCGAGAATTTTCTCCAACTCAGAGGGCAGGGCTTCTTGGAAAAAACCAAGGTGTCCTGTGTTTACTCCAATAATTGGAGCTGTCGGGAACTGACACTTATGCATAAAGCTTAAGAAAGTTCCATCTCCACCTATGCAAAAAGCTAAGTCAATATCTGGGGTGTATTCGTTTATAATCGTATATTCTCTTTCTTTCAATATATTAACCAAAGTGTTGTAGGTTTCAATTGAATAAGTCTTATTATTCTTGTAAATAAAAATCTTTTTTGACATCCTATTCTCCATTTATATAATTGAAATTTTATTTAATTAGTGAATCCAATTCGTCAACTAAAGCAGAAAATGTTGATAATGCATTGTTAACAGGCTCTGGTGAGCTCATATCGACTCCAGCAATTTTAAGCAAGTTGATTGGATAGTCAGAATTACCTAATGACAAGAACTTTAAATAATTATCTCTTGCTTGACCACCTTCAGTCAATATCTTATCGGCAATAGCATTTGCAGCAGAATATCCTGTGGCATATTGATAAACATAGAAGTCTCTATAGAAATGAGGTATGCGAGACCATTCATACTGAATAAAATCATCTTCAAGCATAGATGGTCCGAAGAACTTCGAGTTAAGTTTAGCATATTCAAGATTAAGTCTCTCTGCAGAAAGTGAACCACCATTTTCGACAATTTCATGAACTGTCTTCTCAAAATCAGCAAACATTGTCTGTCTAAAGAGTGTTGACTTGAATTCATCAATATAGAAATTAATTAGATATGCACGCATTTCATCGTTATCACAATTCTTAAGAAGGTATTTTATCAATAGCACTTCATTCACTGTACTAGCAACCTCCGCTGTAAAAATTGAATGACCAGCATATAGGTAAGGCTGCTTTTTGCGAGAGAGGTAAGAGTGCATAGAATGTCCGCCTTCGTGAACAAGTGTAAATACATCATTTAGTTTTCCACTAAAGTTCATTAGAATATATGGGTAGCTATCGTAGCAGCCAAAGCTATAAGCTCCAGATGTCTTGCCTTTATTCTCATAGATATCAACCCAATGCTTAGTTGTAACTCCTTCACGGAAGACTTTAACATAGTCCTCACCGAGCACTAAAAGAGCTTCGCAAGCAAGGTCAACAGCTTCTTCATATGTGTAGGTAGAGTTAAGCGGTTTTACAAGTGGTTTATACACATCGTACATATGCAAATCATTAATTTTGAGTGCACGTTTTCTTACTCTTACATATTTGTGAAGTGAAGGAAGAGCCTCAGTAACTGAAGAAAGTAGGTTAGTATATACATCAGCTGGAATTTTATCTCCTGATAAAGCAGCATCTAGACAAGAGTCGTATTTGCGAAGATTAGAAGTAATATATGAAGTCTTGACATTAAAGTTATAGGCTGTCGAAATTGTATTGTTTAATTCGCGATATTTCGAATACATTTTCTCAAAAGTTTCCTTTCGAATTTCTCTTGAATCAGACTCCATAAGATGAACAAAAGTTGCATGTGTAATAGGACAAACTTCGCCATTCTCATCTGTAACTTTACCAAAAACTAGATCCACATCATTCAACGCAGAAAAGATTTCATCTGGTGCGTCAAGTGTCTCGCTAAGAGAAGCAAGAATGAACTCCTGATCAGATGAAAGTGTATGTGGTTTCTCGAGCATAATTTTATCCAAAAGATATTGGTATAGAGCAAGTCTTGGCTCTTCATTAATATATTTTTTAATTGTATCAACATTGCTTTCTAGGATTTCTGGTACAAGAAAAGAACTAAGGGCAGAAACCTTTGCAAGTGTAGATACAGCCTTCGAATAAAGCTCATTGTATTTAGTGTTCCCATTATCCTCATCTTTCTTCATGTGAGAATATGTATAAGCTCTCTCAATATTTTGCATAGATTCAGTATGCTTCTCTAGCGCATCCAAAAGAGAATTTGGCGAATCCATAATATGACCTTTTAATTCAGAAAGTGAGGTTGCCAAACTTATGCTAATATTTAAATCGTCGTCAAAAAGAGCTTCGTTAGGGTACATTCTTTCAATGTCCCATTTGAACTCTTGAGCAATTTCGCTTCTATTTTTTACTATTCCATTCTTCATTTATTCTTCTCCATATGGTATAATATTTTGCTAAGATATTATATCATAAAAGGGGTGAAATTTGAACGATGGATAAAACCATATTATATACATTATTAGATATCGATGACATGGAAGAGTTTGTTTATTACGAGAATATGCAAGCACTTCTTGAAGAAGATGAATATATTGAAGAGGAACTAATAAGAGACCTCGTAACTGAAGTTGACATTGATGTATTTAAGCCGTTAATGGATGACTATTTTGAAGAACTACTTAAAGATCTTCCTGATGAAGATACTGATATTTACATTACAACTGATTCAATCCATAGAATCTTCGCTGGCTTATTTACAGAAGATATTGATGAGGTAACAGTTGATAGAATTGCTTCAGAAATTATGAAATTTAGGAAGTGGTACGTACAGGATTCGCTTGTTTACGATATTGATAATGAAAATGAAATAAATGTAAGAGATGCAAGATATAATGTAAAGGCATCAAAGATGCTTGGAGATAAGTATAATTATGATTTTAGAATGGCATATTTATATGATTCGGACGGCTATGATGTAAGGGTAAGCGATATAGTAAGCGACGCTTTTGATGAGGAGAATGACATTGATTAAAACAATTAAACTAAATTCAGGAATTACACTTATTCTGGAACACATGGCTGACTTTAAGTCTTCTAGCGTTGGAATTTTCTGCAAAACTGGTGCTATAAATGAGAAATCCGAAGAAGAGGGTATCTCGCATTACATTGAACATATGCTTTTCAAGGGAACAAAGAATCGTACAGCATTTGAGATAGTTGATGAAATCGATGGATTAGGCGGAGAGATTAATGCTTTTACAGGCAAAGAGAAGACTTGCTTTTATGTAAAATGCCTAGACAATCATCTTTTAACTGCTTGCGATATTCTTACTGATATGATCGAGAATCCACTTTTCGATAAAGATGAGATGGAGAAGGAAAAGCTAGTAGTAATTGAAGAAATCAATATGAGTAATGATGAACCAGATGGGGTTGCGGTAGATGTCCTTGAAGGCAATCTATTTGATGGCACTACACTTGCACATCCAGTGCTTGGCTCAAAAGAAAGTGTATCTTCTTTCACACAAGACTTGGTTAGAAAGTACTATGGAGAACATTATACTAAAGATGCACTTGTAGTTTCAGTTGCAGGCTCATTTAATGAAACTGAGGTAGTTGACTTCTTCAACAAGAAATTTGAACGACTTCCTAGCAAGCAAAGGAAAGATGACTTCGGAGTGCCTAGTTCAGCACCAATGGCAATAAAAGTAAAGAAAGATATTGAGCAGTCTCATATAGTTTTTGGCGTTAGAACAGTTTGTGCAACAGATAACAATAGATATAAGCTTGGTCTTATTAGCACTTTATTTGGCGGAGGAATGTCTTCGAGACTATTCCAAAGTGTAAGGGAGAGCAAAGGTTTAGCATATTCAGTATATTCAATGAATGGTTTTTATAATAATACAGGAGCTTTCGTAATATATGCTGGTGTTGCAAAGTCTAAGGTTGACGATGGTAAAAAGGCTATTATTGAAGAGATTAAGAGGCTTGGGGAGCTGCCGATTAGTGAGAAAGAATTCGAAAGTGCCAAGGAAATGATGAAAGCAAATTATATCTTTTCTCAGGAGAGCATTAAGTCAAGAATGACAGGTAATGGTCAGAACTTCATTGAATTTGGAAAATGTAAGACTCAGGATGAGATGATTGAGGAACTTGAATCGATATCACTTTCGGATCTTGAAGAAACTAAAAAGCTTATTTCTATTCCAGAAAACTATTTCTTTGTTAATGTAACAGGCGCATAGGTGGTTTTATGAATCTTAAAATTAAGTCGCTTAGTGGAAGAGTACCGAAGTATGCAACAAGTGGGGCCGCTGGAGTTGATTTGCAAGCCTATATTGAAGAACCAATTACTCTGGAACCTTTTGATAGAATGCTTGTTCCAACTGGGATTTTCGTTGAGATTCCTGATAATTACGAGGGACAGGTTAGAGCAAGATCTGGCCTTGCAATAAAGCATGGAATTGGGCTTGTTAATAGTGTTGGTACTATTGATGCTGACTATAGAGGAGAACTTAAAGTGCCTCTAATAAATCTAGGCAAGGAACCATTTGTAATAAATGATGGAGATAGAATTGCTCAGCTAGTAATAGCAAGATATGAGAAGGTCACATTTGATGTATGCGTGGAGCTATCAGATACTGATAGAGGTGAAGACGGCTTTGGTCACACAGGAGTATAATATGCTTACTAGAGAAATGCTTGAAGCAAGAGAATATGAGATTTTGTCGGCTTTAGCAACAAAGTCCGCTGACACGCTTGGCCGTGTTATTGATGAAGAAAAGTGTGAATATAGAACGGAGTTTCAAAGAGATAGGGATAGAATCATTCATTCTAAAGCTTTTCGTAGACTTATGCATAAGACACAGGTTTTTCTAACTGCAGAGGAGGATCATTTTAGAACTAGACTTACCCATACACTTGAAGTTGCACAAGTTTCAAGAACTGTTGCGAGAATTCTATGCTATAACGAGGATCTCGCGGAGGCAATTGCTTTAGGACACGACCTAGGTCATACTCCTTTCGGTCATACAGGAGAATTTATTCTTAATAATATTCATGAGGGAGGTTTTGCACACAATGTTCAAAGCCTTAGAACCGTAGATAAGCTAGAGCCGACTCCAAGCCGTAGAGGACTGAATTTAACAAAAGAGGTTAGAGATGGAATACTTAATCATAGAGGTGAGACTACTCCAATAACTAGAGAGGGGCAAATAGTCAAGATTTGTGATAGAATTGCATATGTTAATCATGATATCGATGATGCAGTGCGAAGCAACGTGATTTCTATTCATGATTTGCCTGCTGACGCACTTGATGTCTTAGGTTTTACCCATTCGCAAAGAATTAATAAGCTTGTTGTAGATCTTAGCTCTTTTAGCGAAGGGCGGAAAAAAATTTCCCTTTCACCAGAAGTTGAAGCTGCTTTGCTTAAGCTTAGAACATATATGTTTACAAATGTATATAATAACGAGAAGGTTCTATTGGAAGTCAATATGAGTAAGGCAGAAGTAATTATTAGTTCTTTGTATTCGCATTACATTAAGAATCCAGATGAGTTGCCAAGTTTTTACAAAGATATTGTAACTGAAGATGGGAAAGCAGTGGCAGTTAAGGATTTCATTTCCGGAATGACTGACAGGTATGCTATCAAATTATATAACAATTTAAAAGATAGATAGTACTAGATAAAGGAGGTAGCAATGGCATTTGAAAGCG
Organism: Clostridiales bacterium; assembly: GCA_012510935.1. Next base: position 16,900 of record JAAZHB010000120.1, on the reverse strand, counting down.
ATTTCATAGATGAAATAAAGCTTAAAGTAAATATTGTAGATGTTGTATCGCGCGTTGTAAACCTCAAGAAATCTGGTGTGAATAATAAAGGATTGTGTCCATTTCACTCGGAGAAATCACCTTCATTTAATGTTAATGAAGAGAAGCAAATTTTTAATTGCTTTGGTTGTGGGCAGAAAGGTGACGTAATAACTTTTGTCCAGAAATATTATAATCTAAGCTTTATGGAGGCTTGCGAGAAGTTATGCAATGAAAATGGTATCAAAATGCCAGAGAATTTTAGTAATGGGCCCAAAATTGACTACAATCATTATTATGAGATAAATTCTTTAGCTGCTAGATTTTTCTTTGAGAAGCTTACGAAAACTAAAAATCCTGGATATGCCTACATTAGAGGTAGAGGCATAAGTGACAACACAATTGTCCATTTTGGTTTGGGATATGCCCCTGACTCGGGACATGCACTAGTTGACTATTTAAAGGAAAAGGGTATAGAAGAAGCTGATATAATAAAGCTTGGATTAGCGAATCAAGGCAAATTCGGACTGTATGACAAGTTCAGAAATAGATTAATTTTCCCTATTTTTAATCCGTTTGGTAAGGTAATTGGATTTGGCGGTAGAGCTCTTGGAGATATTAAACCGAAGTATTTGAATTCAGTAGAAAGCGAAATTTTCCTTAAAAAGAATAATTTATATGCTCTCAATTTTACTAAGAAAGAAATAGCAGATTTGAGGCAAGGTATTATTGTTGAAGGATATATGGATGTAATATCTCTTTTTCAAGCTGGTGTTAAGAATGTTGCAGCGTCACTCGGTACCGCTTTGACAGAGAATCAGGCAAAACTCTTATGTCGCTATACAAAGAATATTATATTGTCATATGATTCGGATAGTGCTGGAGTAACCGCGGCAACTAGAGGAATAGATGTAATTCATGATGCTGGAGGAAGTCCCCGAGTTCTAAGAATACCAGAAGGAAAAGATCCAGACGACTATATTAAGAGTCATGGCAAAGAAGATTTCTATAAGCTTACAAATGATGCATTATATGGCACAGATTTTAAGCTAGATATACTTCGCAAGAACTATGACTTAACTCATAGACATGGTGTAATTGCATATTTAAATGCTTGTGAAGCTGTTTTGAGGGGTATTAAGCCTGTTGAACAAGATATATATATTAAGAAGCTCTCCGATGAATTTGGAGTTTCTGAAAGTGCTATAGCTATGGAGATTAAAACTGTCGATAACTATAGTGTACTACCTAAACCTGTTAATAGAAGTATGATTAATAATCGAAGACAGGACTATAACATAGACCGCAATCTAAGAATTGAACTTTCTCTTGCGGTGCTGTGTATGTATAATGTTAATTACCTTAAACGTATTTCTGAAGATAGAATCCAATTCAAGTCGGCATTGGGCAAGAAAGTTCTTTCAATCCTAACTGATATTGCATCAAGAGAAGGTGCACAATCAAATACTATTGAAGAAAAAGATTTGTATATGGCCCTAGACCCTGATGAGGAGAAAATTCTTCAAGGATACATTAAGTCAATTAAACTTGGACCTGATGATGAAGCATTCTATTTGGAGTGTAGGTCCAGCTATAGATTAAGTGGTTACAAGGAGAAGCGGCTTGAAATCCTAAGTGCTATTTCTGAGGCAGAAGTAGAAGAGGATGCTGATAAAATTGATGAACTTGCAGCCGAGCTTATGAGACTAGATAATAACATCAATCAAATGACGGAGGGTTAATATGCCAAAAGAAATAATGAAAACTGAATTAGTTAATAAAGATGAGAACGAATTAGAGATTGATGATGAGGAAATTACAGAAAGTAAGTTAAAAGAAATTGAGGAAATCTCAGTTGACTCAATTGACGAGACACTTCTTCACCTAGACAAGCTAGATGGAATCGATGATATTGATGACATGGATGAGGTCCTAGATGAAATAGAGAGTGAAGAAGATGATGAAAAAGATGAAGAAGAAGTAAAGAAAAAAACTGGCGTTATCATAAAGAAAAACGGAGAAATTGAAGTAAGTGAGAGTGCTCGTAATATTCCGACTGATGACCCGGTTAGAATGTACTTTAAAGAAATTGGTAGAGTGCCACTTCTTACTGCTGAACAGGAAAGAGAGCTAGCATTAAGAATTGAGCAAGGCGATGAAGAAGCTAAGAAGATGCTTTGTACAGCAAACCTCAGACTTGTTGTTAGTATTGCTAGAAGATACCTTAATAGAGGTTTATCATTTTTAGACCTTATTCAGGAAGGAAATCTTGGTCTAATTAAGGCTGTTGAGAAGTTTGACTATACTAAGGGCTTTAAATTTTCAACTTATGCAACATGGTGGATTAGACAGGCAATTACAAGGTCAATTGCTGACCAGGCAAGGACTATTAGAATTCCAGTTCATATGGTCGAGACTATTAATAAGCTTATTAGAATTTCAAGACAGCTACTTCAAGAATATGGACGCGAACCAACCAATGAAGAAATTGCCGCTGAAATGGGAATTACACCAGAGAAAGTAAGAGAGATAAAGAAGATTTCTCAGGATCCGGTATCTCTTGAAACACCTATTGGTGAAGAAGAAGATAGTCATCTAGGAGATTTCATTCCTGATGAGGACATTCCTTCGCCTGCAGAGGCAGCAGCATACTCTATGCTTCAGAAGCAACTTAGAGAGGTTCTAGACACTCTGTCAGATAGAGAGAAGAAAGTTCTTATTCTCAGATTTGGATTAGACGATGGAAGACCAAGAACTCTCGAAGAGGTTGGTAAAGAATTTAGTGTAACAAGAGAGCGTATTCGTCAGATAGAAGCAAAGGCACTTAGAAAACTAAGACATCCAAGTAGAAGCAAGAAATTGTGCGATTACCTTGAATAGGTTTAGTTTTTCCTTCTGAACTTCCTCTAATAAAGTTAAATGCACATTGATTATGTGCTAGATTGTGAGGTGGGTTATGAAACTTAGTCAAAGAATATACGCATTGTGTTCCCAGGTAGATACCGGAGAGACAGTTGCTGATATTGGGACAGATCACGGATATGTTCCTCTATTGCTTATTAAGAATAACATCTCGCCTTATGCTATTATGGCAGATATTAGTAGAAGCTCTTTGTCCACAGCTATTTCATCATTTCAAGCAGATGAAATCAAATATTCTTCAGATCAATTTAGAGTTGGTGATGGACTTAGGGTTCTAGAAATGGGAGAAGTAGATGCTGTAATAATTGCGGGACTCGGCGGAATAACAATATCTGAAATAATCGAAGACGACATACAGAAGACAAGGAGCTTTAAGAAACTAATTCTTCAGCCAAGAAAGCATTCTGGGGAGCTTAGACATTGCCTTGATGTAAATGGGTTTGATATTGTAAAAGAAGTATTGGTAGCCGAAGGAAAATTTGTATGTGAGATTATTGTTGCTGTTCCAGGTGATTGTGTTAATCGTAAAGAGAAATATTCGGAAGATGATATAAGATATTCATTTCCTGAAACTTTTGTTAACCTTGAACACGACCTTGTTTTGCATAAAATTTCCCACAAACTTTCAAGCATTGAATGCGAGCTAGATAGCTTATACAGAAGTAAATATGATAATTATAAATTAAAGTCCAAATTAGTCTTTGAGAAAAGCTATCTTGAGGATTTAATTAGGAGGAATGAAGAATCATGAAGCCATTTTCATGGATACAAATCGCAATATTATATGTTGGAGTAATAATGGGCGCAGGATTTGCATCTGGTAGAGAGGCTTGGCAATATTTTGGTATATTTGGCTATGACGCATATTATGGAGCTATTGCAATTACTATTGCTTTTATTCTAATTTCAATAATGCTTAGCTATATTGCTTTAAGCAAGAATACTTCGGATTTTGGTGAACTTATATCCCCAGTGGACTCGCCTCTTGTAAAAAAGACTGTAAATATCATTTTGGCGGCAATATATTATTCGATGATAATTGCTATGACGGCGGCTGGAGGATCACTCCTTAATCAACAATTTGGAATTAAGAAGTATATTGGCGGTGTTATAATTGCTGTTCTGGTCGTAATAACAGTCTTTGGCGCATTTGAGAGAATTTCTAAGATATTCAAGTATTTAACTCCGATTTTGTTTACAACAAGTTGCGTTACAATATTCCTTGTAATTATTGCTGATTTTCAGCAAAGTGGTGCAACAAGTGGATTTGAACCTGGCGAGATGACGCCTAATTGGTTTATTTCTGCAATTGTGTTTATGTCATTTAATACTCTTGGAATGATAACGATGATTGGTTCATCCGCAATTCAGTCCATAAGCAGGAAAGATGCATTCATTGGTGTTACGATTGGCGCAATATGCCTGGGATTTTTAACTATAATTCTTCTACGTGCATTACTGAGTGACATGGAGTTCTCTTCGCAAATGGATCTTCCGATGTTGGGCTTTGCGACAAGGATATCAAAGCCATTAAGTATAATATATGCTATTGCTTTGTTTGGTGCTGTATATTCCACTGCTGCGGTTACATATTATGGATTCAGTAAGGAGATACCAGATGGTCCAAATAAAAATAAAATTTTGCTGGTTGGAGCCGTTATAGGTTTTCTTTGTGGCTTAACTGGATTTAAGGTAATAGTGGAATATTTATATTCAGTACAAGGGTTTATTGGACTTGTCTTTATTTGGATGATTACAATTAACTATATTAAAGAGATAAAGGAGAACTTCAGGATTAAAAAATCAATTAAGAAATAGCAAAGAGTAAAGATAACTATTACAATTTAATAAATGTATAACTATAATATAGAATTATGGGTAAACCAGACGATCGCGTGCCGCAAGGTATGAGGAAAGTCCGGGCTCCATAGGGCAAGGATGCCAGATAACGTCTGGCGTAGGTAACTATAGGGAAAGTGCAACAGAAACATTCCGCCGAAACGGGTAATGCCGTGGTAAGGTTGAAATGGTGAGGTAAGAGCTCACCGGCATTATGGAGACATAATGGCCGTGTAAACCCCATCCGGAGCAAGACAAATTAGGGCTTTTAGTGAGGCTGCCCGTCTCCGCCCTAGTGGTAGGTCGCTTGACGCTGTAAGCAATTGCAGTGCTAGATGGATGATCGTCTAATACAGAACCCGGCTTACGGTTTGCCCATACTATCTATATTATTTTTTTGTATAAAATTTTATTTTTAAGGAGTTTTAGAATGAGACTTGGAATTGATGTTGGATCAACTACAATTAAACTAATTGTTCTGGATGACGATTTGCATATTCTATATTCTAAATATGAAAGACATATGTCAAATGTCTTTGAGAAGGTAAAAGAGCTACTTTCCGAGCTAAGTGATGAGCTTGGAGATATGAAGGTTACCCCAATTATTACAGGATCTGGAGGAATGTCACTAGCGAATCTTCTTGGAATAAAATTTGAGCAAGAAGTTATTGCTTGCAGTGAAGCAGTTAAGACTTTGATTCCTCAAACAGACTGCGTAATTGAGATTGGCGGAGAGGATGCCAAAATTACTTTCTATGGGTCTACAGTCGAACAAAGAATGAATGGAACCTGTGCTGGTGGGACAGGAGCTTTTATTGATCAAATGGCCGTTTTATTAAATACAGACGCAAAAGGTCTCAATGAAGCAGCAAAAAAATATAATATTATCTATCCAATCGCATCAAGATGCGGTGTTTTTGCAAAAACTGATATACAACCACTAATTAATGATGGTGCGAAAATCGAAGATATATCCGCTTCGATTTTTCAAGCTGTAGTAAACCAGACGATTTCTGCTCTGGCTTGTGGTCACCCAATTAAGGGAAATGTAGCTTTCCTTGGTGGACCTCTTAGTTATCTATCAGAGCTTCGTAATAGATTCATTGAGACATTGCAACTGAGCCCTGACGAAGTAATTTTCCCAGAGAATGCTAAGTACTATGTTGCCATTGGGGCAGCGATGCTCGCTGGATGGGAAGAGGATATAGAATTAAAAGAACTGCTCGCAAGGCTAGAGAATGGGCGGAGAGACGAGGAGAGTGACACAAAGTATTTACAACCTCTTTTCCAAGACAGTGACGAATATGAACAATTTGTTCAACGCCATGAGAAGGCTAAGGTCGCTAGAGCAGATATTAAAGATGCAAAGGGACCATGTTTTCTAGGAATAGATGCTGGTTCTACGACAACTAAGGCAGTTTTAATTAATCAAAATAAAGAGCTTTTATATAGTCATTATCAGAACAACGAAGGTGATCCGCTATCTGTTGTAAAGACAATTCTAACAGAGATATATGACGAGCTCCCCGATGAAGCTTATATTGGAAAGTCAATAGTTACAGGATACGGCGAGGGGCTTATAAAAGCAGCATATCAGATAGATGACGGCGAGATTGAAACAATAGCTCACTATAAGGCTGCATCACAATTTATGCCAGAGGTATCATTTATTCTTGATATCGGCGGGCAGGATATGAAATGTATGAAGGTAAAAGATGGTGTTATTAATAACATCATGCTTAATGAAGCTTGTTCTTCTGGCTGTGGTTCTTTCCTTGAGACCTACGCAAAGTCTGTGTCTATGTCAGCACCGGAATTTGCACTTGAAGCTCTTAAATCGAAGAAACCAGTGGATTTGGGTACACGATGCACTGTATTTATGAATTCCAAAGTTAAACAAGCACAGAAGGAAGGAGCAACAGTTTCTGATATTTCTGCAGGACTATCTTATTCTGTTATCAAAAATGCACTATACAAAGTAATCAAACTAAGAGATGTTAGCGAGGCAGGAGAACATATCGTTGTGCAAGGTGGAACATTCAATAACGAAGCTGTTCTTCGAGCATTGGAGATTATTCTTGGCAAGGAAGTTGTAAGACCTGATATTGCCGGACTAATGGGGGCATATGGAGCAGCTTGCATCGCAGATGATAAATTTAAAGATGGGGAGGTGTCTACAGTTCTATCTAAAGACCAGCTTTCATCTTTTGAAGTAACAACGACACAGGGAAGATGCCACGGTTGCGGGAATAATTGTATATTAACAATTTCCAAGTTCTCTGATGGACAAAAATATGTATCTGGAAATAGGTGCGAGAAGGGTGCTGGTACAGAGACAAATCATAAAGAATTGCCAAATCTATACAAAATCAAGAATGACATTCTATTTAATAGACCGATTTTGGCTAATGAAGATGCACCAAATGGCGTAATTGGTATTCCAAGAGTTTTGAATATGTATGAAGATTATCCTTTCTGGCATGCATTCTTTACAAAACTCGGTTTTAGGATTGTACTTACACCGCCTAGTAACAAGCAGATATACGAGAGCGGAATTGATACTATTGCATCAGATACAGCTTGCTATCCTGCAAAGCTTGTTCATGGACATATTAAATGGCTTATTGATCATGGTGTTAAGAGAATTTTCTATCCATCAATTAATTATGAAATAATAGAAGATAAAACTGCGCCTAACCATTATAATTGCCCAATTGTTGCGACTTATCCTGAACTAATTGATAAGAATATGGCGGATGTTTTCTATGAGAATAATGTTGAATTTTATCATCCTTTCCTGCCATACGATAACACTGACAGACTTATTGATGAGCTAGTTAAATTCTTCAGTGGAGATAGAACTATAGATATTGATATGGCAAGAAATGTAGTGAAGAACTATGGCATTCAAGAAGATACTAGAGAATATTCTCTTTTCGACATGAATTTCTCGCATGAAGAAATTATGGAAGCAGTTACTGATGGCAGAGCGAGTTACTATGCTTTTAGACAGGAAATAACAAGGCAAGGTGAGCTTGCTTTGGCATACATGGAAGAGCATGGTAAGAGAGGCGTAGTTCTTTCTGGAAGGCCATATCATGTAGATCCTGAGATTAGTCATGGACTCGATAATGTTATCATTCAACAGGATATGGTTGTTTTAACAGAGGATTCAATATCTGGAAAGATTGAAATGGAAAGACCTGTCAGAATCCTTGACCAATGGGTATATCATTCTAGACTATATAAAGCTGCGCTATTTGTGGGTCAAAGAGATGACCTTGAATTAATACAGCTTAACTCATTCGGTTGCGGTCTAGATGCAGTTACAACTGATGAAGTCAATGAGCTCCTTGATAACAATAATAAAATATATACTGTTTTGAAAATTGACGAGGGTTCAAATCTAGGTGCTGCAAGGATTAGAATTAGATCGCTTAAGGCAGCTATCGAGGAAAGAACAACTGGCATTAAAAATATTTTCTCAAAAGGAATTAATCTGCCATTTAAAAGAACGCAATTCTCTAATAAGATGAAGAAGGAGAATTACACGATTCTGGTTCCTCAAATGGCTCCATTCCATTTTAAATATTTTGAAGCTATTTTGAATAAAGCTGGATATAACGCAGTTCTACTTCCAGAGTCTACAAAGAATTCGGAGGAAGAGGGCTTAAAGTACATCAATAATGATGCTTGCTATCCAACTATTGTTACTCTCGGTCAAATTATTTCGGCTCTAAAATCAGGAGAGTATGATTTAGATAAAACAGCAGTATTTATGTCGCAAACAGGTGGAGGATGCAGAGCTAGTAACTATGTGTCTTTGCTTCGAAAAGCGCTTAAGGATCTTGGTATGACACAAATTCCAGTAATATCATTTAATCTTGTAGGACTAGAGAATAACCCAGGCTTTAAGCTTAATGTTAAAATTCTAATTAGATTAATAATTGCCATTCTTTATGGAGATATTATGATGAAATGTGTTCTTAGAACAAGACCATATGAGAAAGTACCGGGAAGTTCAGAGCAAATAATGAATAGCTGGTATGAAAGAATTATTGCAAGCTGTTTCAGTATGAAAAGAGGTGAGTTTGCAAGGAATTGCAAGCAGATTGTTAGTGAGTTTGAAGCCTTACCTTTAATAGATGAAGTTAAGCCTCGCGTTGGTATAGTTGGAGAAATCCTTGTAAAGTATCATCCGAATGCAAATAATAATCTAATTAAGATTATTGAAGATGAGGGAGGAGAAGCTGTAGTACCTTCATTTGTAGACTTCTTTGAATATACAATGTATAACAAGATATTTAACTATAATCATTTATCTGGTAATAAAAAAGAAATGCTTTTAAATAAACTATATTTAAAGGCTATTGAGTATTATCGCAAAGAGGCAAGGAATGCATTTAGTGAATCTTCTCGTTTTGAAGCCGACGAGCACTTAGAGACGATAGTACATAATGCCGAAGAGTTTATTTCAATTGGAAATCAGTGCGGAGAAGGCTGGCTTCTGACTGGTGAAATGGTGGGATTGATTAAATCTGATGTAAAGAATATTTTGTGCTTGCAACCATTTGCTTGTCTTCCTAACCATGTTGTTGGTAAAGGCATGTTAAAAGCTTTGAGAAGCTATGATGACAAGGCAAATATAGTGGCAATCGATTATGATCCAGGTGCTTCAAATGTTAACCAGCTAAATAGAATTAAGCTTATGATGTCGACAGCCTTTACTAATCTTGAGACAAGTCAAGAGCTTGAGCAAGAGTCTTGCTAAAGAAATTTTGCTCATATCTGCTTTTTAGTGTATAATATCTAAGTTAAAAATTAGATAGATATTTGTTTTAAAGAAGAAGGAGGTCTCACCCGTGGGTAGACATGGCACAATAGCTGGAAGAAAGTCAGCTCAAGATTCAAAGCGTTCAGCACTTTTCACTAAATATGCAAGACAGATTATTCTTGCTGCAAAGGTAGGAGGAGACCCTGATTTTAACACTTCTCTTAGAGTTGCAATTGATAAAGCAAAGTCAATTGGAATGCCTAATGATAACATTAATCGTGCTATTAAGAAGGGAACTGGCGAGTTAGCTGGAGAATCCTATGATGAATTGCAATTTGAGGGATATGGTCCTTCCGGAGTTGCTATCATTGTAGACTGTCTGACTGACAATAAGAATAGAACTACTTCTTTTGTAAGATCAATTTTCGATAAATGTGGAGGAAACCTAGGTACTCCTGGTTGCGTTTCATATATGTTCTCTCGTAAAGGTGTAATTATTATCGAGAAAGAAGATTCTATGGACGAAGATGAGGTAATGATGCAAGTTCTAGATGCCGGTGCTGAAGACATGATTGTTAACGATGACAATTATGAGATTCGTACAACAATGGAGACTTTCCATGAGGTACTTGATGCTATTAAGGCAGATGGATTTGAGCCTGCAGAAGCTGAAATTGAAGCAATCCCATCAATTGATGCAACTGTTGAACCTGAAACTCTCAAGAATCTTACTAAGTTGATTACAACTCTAGAAGATAATGATGATGTTCAGAAAGTATATTATAATTGTGATATAGAACTTGACTAATCACAGCATTAAGATAAAATTAAAGTAGTTCCAGGGTACTGGTTAAGTGATAATTGAACCTACATTTACTTAAAGGGATTCTGATAATATATTCATATGACCGGCCTCCTTTGAGTGGACTTCAGAGAATATGTTGAGGTTTTACCCACCTTATCTTACGATAGGGCGTCAATTATACTTAATCTCTCTGGGACTTTTGCGTAAAATACAATAGAATATTATTTGGTTTTTATTAATTTGTTGCTCAAACAGGTGTGATTTTATTTTTAAAACACATACTGAGTAAAAAATATATAGAAAGAATAGGTTAATTTATTATGACTAACAAGAAAGAGAGACAGCTCACTTTAAGGGGCGTTCTTATCGGTTCACTTGGTTCAGTAATTATTACGACGAGTTCAATGTTTATTGCACTTAAGCTAAGTTCATTGCCATGGCCGATAATTTTCGTCGCACTATTTTCAATGTTTTCGTTGAAATTGCTTGGAAATACCAACTATGGTGAGATTAATGCAACACACACTGCTATGTCAGCAGGTGCAATGGTTGCTGGAGGATTGGCATTTACAGTTCCAGGAATTTGGATTCTGTATCCGGATCAAACCCCAAATCTATTAGAACTTATGGCAGTTTCAATCGGAGGCACAGTCCTAGGTCTGATATTCACAGCAGTTCTAAGACATTATTTTATAGATGAAAGAGACCTTGAATACCCTATGGGTCAGGCAGCAGCGGACACTATTGTTGCTGGAGATGAGGGCGGACTTAAGTCTGTGGTTCTGTTCATATCAATGGGTATTTCTGGATTATTTGCATATATCAGAGATATTTTGCTTATTATTCCGCAGATTATTACTAGCAAGACAATGACAGCGTATGGCTCGAGTTTTGGAATATATTTCTCCCCGATGCTCATCGGTGTTGGATATCTTCTCGGTCCTGTTCTAATGGGTGTATGGTTCCTAGGATCATTGATAGGAGACTTTGGAATCCTATTTGGTGGTGAGAATTTACTTGGATGGAGTGTTGCTCAAGCATCTTCAGTTAAGTCATCCTTGGGTATAGGATTGATGGTAGGCTCAGGTATTGGAGTTTTACTTGAAAGAATTATTGCCATGATAAGAGGACTTAAGACAAAGAATGCTTCAAGCATTCTTTCCCTAGAATCCAATAAGAATAAATGGCTTTCAATAGTAGCAATTATTTGCGCAATATCATTTGTTTTTCTTTTAGATTTTAGCTTGATTACTTCAATCATTGTAGTTTTTGGTACACTTCTTGCAACTACAATGTCTTCAGAATGTGTTGGAAGAACTGGCATTAATCCAATGGAAATCTTTGGAATTATTATTTTGTTATTTACTAAAGCGTTATGCAACGTTGATGGCCCGGAAGCTTTCTATGTTGCAGCTATTGTAGCTGTTGCCGCAGGGCTTACTGGAGATGTAATGAATGACTTCAAGGCAGGAAGAATTCTCAATTCAGATCCTCGTGCTCAATGGATTAGTGAAGCTATTGGAGGCTTAATTGGAGCCGTTGTATCAGTATTTACGCTATTTGTAATTTACAAAGCTTATGGAGCAGGAGCGATTGGTGGACCTGAATTCCCTGCAGCACAGGCAAATGCTGTAGCATCAATGGTTGGTGGAATTTCCTGCTTACCAGCATTTATTGTTGGCCTTGTATCAGCTGTTGTTCTATACTTAATTAAGTTCCCAGTTATGACATTGGGTCTTGGTATCTATCTTCCATTCTACATGTCAGCTACTGCAGCAATTGGTGGATTAATTGCATTTATTGTTGGTAGATTCAAGATTAAAGAGAAAGCAGATGTTTTTGGCTCAGTAATTGCGTCAGGGCTTCTTGGCGGAGAAGCTATTGTCGGAGTTATTGTATCAATCGTAATAGCATTTAACGCAATTTAATAAATATAAAATCGCTAATTCTGATGCACGCTTCTCATGATGCGTGCATCTGTTTTACATAGAGCTTAAAGGAGATGATAATATGAGTTTTAAAAGAATTGATATTAATGAGATTAAAGATTTTCATTTTGGTAATGCTCAAGATATTGAGGGTGGCACTGGTTGTACTGCAATTATTAGTGAAAAAGGTGCTGTTTGCGGTGTAGATGTAAGGGGCGGCGGTCCGGCAACACGAGAGACAGATCTTCTTAAATCTGAAAACACTGTTGACTCAGTAAATGCTGTAGTTCTAAGTGGCGGCAGTGCTTTTGGGCTGGAAGCTTCATGTGGAGTAATGAGAGAATTATCGACATTGCAGATTGGCTTTCCAATGAAAGATAAATATATTCCAATTGTGTGTGGCGCTTCATTATATGACTTAGAAGTTGGTTCTTCTGATGTCTTCCCAGATATCGCAATGGGAGTTGAGGCTACAAAGAATGCATTTGGAGATGAGTTTAAGTCTGGAGTAGTCGGCGCAGGAACTGGTGCATCGGTTGGTAAAATATGTGGACCTGATAGGGCTATGAAGACTGGACTAGGCGTTTATGCTTGTGCAGATGATAGATTACAAGTAGGCGCAATAGCAGCAGTTAATGCTATTGGGGATATACACAATGGTAGTGGTAGAATGATAGCTGGAGTTCTTACACCAGACGGCAATTCTCTTGATAATACAATTAAGTATTTGAGAGAAATGATTAATAATGTTCCACAAAATTCTGAGAAAGAATCTGTAAGTAATACAACCATTTCTTGTGTAGTAACAAATGCTAAATTAACTAAGGCTCAAGCAAATAAGCTCGCTTCGACATTGCATGATGCTTATGCTAGATCTATCAAGCCTGTACACAGTAGCTTGGACGGAGATACTATTTTTGTAATGGCTTCTGGTGAAGTTGAAGTTAACTTTGATGCTTTGGCAGCATTAGCGACAGACATTCTTCAATATAGTATAATAGATGGAGCAGATTCGGCTAAGGATGCTTATGGACTTAAGGCATCCGGATCAATTATCTAGTCTTTAGATATTAAATACAACAATAGAACTATTGCATATTACCAATGATTAAAATGGTGGCGGTATAAAAATGAATCAACTGATAATAATAGATGGAAACAGCTTGCTCTTTCGCGCTTATTTTGCAATGCGTCCAATGGTTACTTCCGATGGACAGCATACTCAAGGAATTTTTGCATTCGTAAATATGCTAAATAAGATAATTGCGGATAATAGACATGACTATATTTGTGTCGCTTTCGATATGAAGCATCCAACATTTAGGCACAAAATGTATCCTGAATACAAGGCGGGAAGAACACCTACACCTAATGAACTTCTTTCTGAAATTCCAATTTTGCATGAGGTCCTAGATGCAATGAACATCAAGGTTGTTGAGATGCCTGGATTTGAGGCAGATGACTTAATCGGTACTATTTCAAAGACCGCTTCTAAAGAAGGTATTAGTTCTCTTGTTGTAACGGGCGACAAAGATGAACTCCAATTAGTTGATGATAATATTAAAGTTCTCATTAATAAAAAAGGCATGACTGAGTTTGCGATTTATGATGAAGACGCGATGTATGAAAGATATAGTTTGACACCAACAAAGTTTATTGATTTAAAAGGCTTAATGGGCGATAAATCTGATAACATTCCTGGTGTAATGGGAGTAGGAGAGAAGAAGGGAACAGCATTACTTCTTGAATATGGAAATCTGGAAAATATAATTGAGCATGCTGACGAGATTAAGGGGAAGCTTGGCGAGAATATAAGGGCAAATAAAGAGATTGCTTTAATGTCTAAGGAACTCGCTACAATTAAGATTGATGTGCCAATTGATTTCACTTGGGAGGAGTTGGAATACCAAGAACCGGATTACAATAGATTAATAGATATTTATACCAAACTTGAATTTAATTCTTTTATTACTCGAATTAAGAAATCTATAGATAGCAGTAGTACTGCCTTGAATGACAATTCTGCATATGAGATAGCCGGTTCAATAAAGCTAGATGATATTAAGACGGTTGATTATTCTGAATTTATTAAAGAATTAGATGATGAAGAGGAAGTAGTTATTCATATAAATACTGACAATAATCACCTTGCAATGCCTAGAATCAATGAGATTCTATTGTTTTCGGCACGCACAAAACTCTTCACAAGAACTATTATGACACCTATGAACTTAAATCTATGTGTTGAAGAGTTAATCCAGAAGAACCCTAAACTAATTGCTTATGATATAAAAGCTGGTATATATAGCCTTATAATGAATGGCATTTCAGGCCTTAATTCTCACCATGATGTTAAGATTGCAGAGTATTTAATTGACCCAAATGTTTCAAAATATTCACTTGCAAAAATGCTGTTGAAGCATTGCGGGCAGCATCTTGGCCCTGATGAAGATGTGTCTTCTGGCGATACTTTCGATTCATACGGTATTGAAGATAATTTTGCATTAGATAGACTGTATTTTATTTATATGGTTTATGAAAAGCAAATGTCAATTATTAAAGAAAATAATACATTGGCTTTATTTAGAGAATGCGAGATGCCACTTGTTGAAACAATTGCTAGCATGGAAGCTGAAGGTATATACTGCGATGCTGATACACTGAAAGACATTGGTAAAGAAATTGATAGCAGTATTGAAAGATTGCAATCTGATATTTATGAACTAGCAGATACAACTTTTAACATTAATTCGCCAAAGCAACTGGGAACTGTTCTCTTTGATCAGCTTCAATTACCATACCCTAAAGCAAAAGGGAAATCAGGCTATTCCACTGCAGCAGAGATTCTAGATAAGCTGGAACCCGATTATAAAATTGTCGCGGATGTTCTCGAATACAGGAAGCTGGCGAAGCTAAAGAGCACATATATAGATGGACTCATAGCTTTAATTGGGGATGACAATAAGATCAGGCCACACTTCAATCAGACTGTAGCAGCGACAGGACGACTCAGTTGCACAGAACCAAATCTTCAAAATATTCCAATTAGAGATGATTACGGTAGATTGATTCGTAAAGCTTTTGTAGTAAATAAACCTTCGAATATATTTATCGGTGCTGACTATTCGCAAATAGAGTTGAGAGTTCTGGCATCGCTTAGCGGCGACCAAAATATGATTGACGCCTTTCGTAAAGGTGAGGACATTCATACAGCAACAGCATCTAGAGTTTTTGGAATTGATATGAATAAGGTTACACCGCTTGACAGAACCAAAGCAAAGGCGGTTAATTTTGGAGTAGTCTATGGCATGAGTGGATTTGGACTTTCTGAAAATCTAAAGATATCAAGAAAAGAAGCTCAACGATATATTGATGAATATTTTGAGAAACATATTGCGGTAAAAGAATACCTCGACGAATTAGTAGAAGAAGGCCGTCAGACAAGGTTGGCACATACATATTTTGGCCGAATTAGACAGATTAATGAATTCTCTTCGTCAAAATATATGGAAAGAGAACTTGCAAAAAGACTTGCGATGAATACGCCTATCCAAGGCACAGCTGCAGACATTATAAAGTTTGCTATGAACAATGTTTACAGAGAACTCAAGAATAGAAATCTTGAATCTAAGTTAATATTGCAAATTCATGATGAACTTATTGTTGAAGGCCCAGAATCAGAGAAAGAGGAAGTTCAAACTCTTGTTGATAATTGCATGAAATCAGCGGCAGACTTAAGCGTTGAGTTGGTTTGTGACATACATTCTGCTAAATCGTGGTATGATTTGAAATAGAATTTGTTAGATGATGAAAAGTTAAATTAATGGGTAGCAAAATGAAGAGAATTGTTATTACGGGCGGTATTGGCTCTGGGAAGAGCTCCGTATGTTCATATCTAGAGAATAAAGGTTTTATTGTTTTATATGCTGATAAGGTTGCTCAATCGATGACACAGGCAGGAGGCTTAGCAATCGAAGATATTAGAGCGTCCTTCGGTGAAAAATTTATTTTGCCTGATGGTAGCCTTGACAGAGGAAGAATGAGACAACTCGTATATTCCAACCCAGATAGCAAAAAACTTTTAGAGAAGCTTACTACAGATAGAGTAGAGCCAGAAATTAAGGCTTTACTTACAAGTATTGAACAAAACGAGAACCCAAGTGCCGTTTTTATTGAGATTCCGCTTGTGTATGAGAAAAATGCACAAGATAATTATGATTATGTATGGCTTGTTGTTAGTGATTTAGATAGAAGAATCTCTAGAATAGTTGAGAGAGATGGAATTACAGCCACTGCTGCACAATCAATTATAGATTCTCAAATGCCGGATTCCGATAAGCAAAAACTAGCTGATGAAGTAATATTTAATTGCGGAACAGTAGGTGAAATGTATAGACAAATTGATGAACTTATAGTAAAATACACAATATTGTAAAGAGAAATTATTTCTCGCCGATTACATATTAGTTGCAAAAACGCTTGCAAAATAATTACAGTTGTTGTATATTTAGCAAGTCACGTGTGGATGTGGCGGAATGGCAGACGCGCATGCTTGAGGGGCATGTGGGAGACCGTGCTGGTTCGAGTCCAGTCATCCACACCATTTTTTTTATC
>JAAZHB010000119.1 GCA_012510935.1 Clostridiales bacterium | reverse complement strand
TATTTTTTCTTTTTCTTCTTAGAAGAACCCGCCTTCTTAGGGCGGATAGGTTGCTTCTTGTCGCCAATGATATATGGGACCTTAAGGCCTTCATTATCGCACTTCCTTCTTAGTGTTCCGCTCTTTGACTTTACAAGACCAGCTTCTTCATATGGTGCGACCAAATCTTCAATGTCATAGCTATCAAACGGGAAGAGCATATAGAACACTTCGACATTTTCAATTCTCTTAATGCCTTTCTTGCTTTTTTCAGTTATTGTAGCCCATCCTTCAATGCGGAAGCAATTCGCTTTATCATCAATAATCCATTCCCTGATGTCATTGTCTTTGATAGAATATGTGAACTCAGACATACCTTGTTGATAGATACATAGAATGCCCTTGTCTGTTGCCTCGAATCTAGCATTATATAGCTTTGAAAAAGGCGGTTGAACGCGATTATTAATATCTTTGCCGGCTCCAATCATAATGACAAGAATTGCGAGCACTGTTCCCGTGAAATATGTAATACCTTGCTTAGATGCAATCTCAGGGTTAATTGTGTACGCATAATACATACCACCAAAGCCACCTACAACTAGAAGCACTCTTAAAACCATATAGAATATATGTTTAGGGTGCTGCCCTGTCCACTTTGAGACGTTTTTCTTCAATTGCAGAAGATCGCCATTATAAATATCGTTTTGATTATCCATTTCTACTCCATTTAAAATAATATGTCAGCGAGTCACTCGACCTGGTCTTTGACCCCACACTTGCCTTTATCCGGTTTCCGGAGGACTTACTTCTAAACTACGCCATGATCACCAACTGTTCATCAGATGGCTTACGTGGATCCCTTTGCCCGTAGCTGGCTTGGACTTTCAACCACGAACATGACTCGCCAAGACAATTCATTTTACCATATCAGCACCAGCTGCGAAAGAAGAAATATCAACATTTGCAGCCTCTGCTTTGTATAAGATGGAAGAAATTTCATCTGTTGTTGCACCCGTGGTATATATATCGTCAACAACTAGAATAGTTGATCCTTTAATTTGTTCTACTGCAGAGGACTTCACCTTGAACGCACCTGTAATAATCGCTCTTCTTTCTTCAGGAATAAGACCTTTCATAGCCTTCGTTTCAAATTGGCGTTCGAGTATTTCACCTTCATAATTTATTGCCGCAAGAGAAGCGAGTCTGCGAGTAATTAACTCAGATTGATTAAAACCTCTAATAAGCTTCTTATGGTAATACAAAGGAACAGGAATAATATAATCGTATGTGTCCTTAAGCGAAGAGAACTCCTGCAGAAGTCTATCAAACAGAATCTCTCCTATAGTAGTTGCAATGTCTGTTCGTCCTTTATATTTAAGAGCATATAAAATAGCTCTCTCATGAGTGCCATATTCTGCACATGTATAGCCCTTGCGAAAAACGTGAGAATGCTCCTTGCAATTATAACAGAGTTCGGAATGGTTCTCTGCAGAGAGCGGTTTACCACACTTTACACATGTTCTGACATTAACCCATTTGATATTTTTAAAGCAGTCATTACATAATCTATAGGTTCTTGTGGAATCAATTATCTTGCCACAACAAATACAATAAAGCGCACTTGGATAGAGCAGGTTCAATAGTGATATCATTTCACACCTCCCATAGGATATTAGAACTATTGATTGGATTATACAAAGAAAGAAATTGTCTTTCAGTACATAGATAATCGTGACTTTTTGTAACTGCAGTTCTGCATCAATAATATAGGCATGCTGCTCGAAGTACAGTCTAAATTAAAAAAATAAAACTTTGACAAATTTCAATTAGGAAAGTATTTTACACTAACTCTCCACAAAATATTGTATGGATATGGTAAAATAATACTAATAAATCATATCTAAGGAGGGTATTGACATGAAGGTACAGATAACAGCAAAAAATTACAAAGTAAGCGATAGACTAGAAGAGAATATTAATAAGAAGTTCACTAAACTTGAGAAGTTCTTCCAAGATGATGTTACTGCCAATGTCGTAGTTTCTAAGTTTAAGGATCAGACTAAATTTGAGGTGACAATTAACGCTAAGCCAGCTTTGTTTAGAGCTGAGGCTACTGATGAAAATGTTTATGACGCTATGGATGTTGTAATGGACAAGCTAGCTAACCAGATGAGCAAGCTAAAGGGTAAGCTTGAAGCTAGATACAAGGACAATAAAGCACTTAAGATGGAGTTTGTACCAGAACCAGACGAAGATGAACTAGAAGAGGCGCTTGTTGTAAAGCATAAGAAGTTTGAACTAAGACCTATGATTGCTGAAGAGGCAATTTTGCAGATGGAGATGCTTGGACATACATTCTTTGTATACCTAGACATGGATACTGATTCAGTAAATGTTGTCTATAAGAGAAAGGGCGATGCATACGGGCTAATTGAGACAATAATGTAATTATTTGAACAAAGCGGGTGATTGTAATATAATTAGAAGAGTTTTTTGACTCAAATAAGTTGTTGTGACATAACCCGTTAGGAGAATATATGAGTTTTCGTAAGACTGATAACTTGGATGAAATACTGGGCGTTCCAGATTTTGACTATAATAGTAACAGCAAAGAAATCAATAGTGAGAGCGCAAATCAAATAGGACGAGTTGCTGTAAATCCGGCAAAGCCAAGCAGAGAGGAAGCTTACGAGAAGCAAGCTTATTTAAGTGCGAGAGACAACAACAATGGCACTAGAACAAGTAGCGATGAAGTTGACTCGAAATTGCGCAAACAACTTCGCAAAGAGAAAGCGAAGGAAAAGAAGCGCCAGAAGAAGCTTGACAAGGCTTACGATCGTGAGATAGAAAGAGAACTCGACTATAACTCTGGAAAGAAGCGTAAGGGCCCTAAGAATAAGAGACGGAAGTTTCCTTCGGCAGGACATAAGAACGGAAGTGCATTTAGCAAGCTGTATTCATTAGTATATTTAGCTTGCCTTGCATTCTTTGAACTAGTAATCGGAATTCTGCATGTGCTTCCTATTCACTATTTTATAGCGTTGACTGTTATTTTGTGCATAATCAGCGCAATAATCATTATTCAGCTTACATATCCAAATGTTAAGAAGTGGGCGAGAATTACAGCTTCCATTCTGAGTGTCTTGCTAATTGGAGTATACGGTGTAGGTATAGTTTATGCTGGCGGAACTATGTTCTTCCTAAACGGTGTTAGTAGTAATGTTAAGAACGAGAACAGGGTCGACAATGTTGCAAAGGATCCGTTCACAATCCTATTCACAGGAATGGATGTCGAGGGAACTATTAAAGAAGAAGGCCGCTCTGATGTAAATATGCTTGCGACGGTTAATCCGCAAACTGGTGAAATTCTATTGACATCAATTCCAAGAGATTACGAGATACGCTTGGCTAATTATGATTATGCTACAGATAAAATCACACATACTGGATTTTATGGAACAGAAGACACAATACTTGCTGTCGAGGATCTTTTGGATATAAAAGTAAACTACTATGTAAAGGTTAACTTTACATCTGTAGAAAAGGTCGTAGATGCAATTGGAGGAATTGATGTATATTCAGACTATGAGTTCAATCCAGTAAAATATGATACGTGGACAGTCCAAAAAGGCTGGAACCACATGAATGGTGAACAGGCGCTTGCCTTTGCTAGAGAGCGCAAGGCTTTTGCAGAGGGGGATAATCAAAGGATTAAGAACCAACAACAGGTCCTAGAAGCGATGCTTAAGAAGACGTTAAGCGGCAGGACACTGGTTCTTAAATATACCAAGCTTCTTAATTCAATGAGTGATTATATGGAGATGAATTTCTCATCTCGCGAAGTAAGAAAGCTAGTTAGACTTCAAGTTGCGAAGAATATTGATTGGAATATAGATAAGCAGAGTTTGACAGGCTTTGATTCCACCATGGCTACATATAGCACAGGTGGTGAAGCAGCCTATGTAATGGAGCAAGATGAAGATAGTATTGAAGCGGCAAGATCATATATCGAAGCTGTGATGAACGGAGAGGACTTATCGGCATACAGGACTAAAGAGTAAGATATTTCAACTTAATACACAGCTGGGTCGTCTGAAGATTGATCCGGCTGTGTTGGTTGTTTAAAATGGATTAGCGTTCTGCAGCTTTTATTGCAGGATTTTTTATAAGTTAGGGAGAGAAAGCATGCTGGATGCATTTGTAAATATTTTTGCGAGCATTAGAATAATGGATATTCTGGACATAGTGATAATAAGCTATTTGCTATTCAAAGTTTTGGAATTTATTAAAGAGACAAGAGCTCGTCAATTGCTCAGAGGAGTTATTATATTGTTAGTTACATTTCTTCTCTCGGAGGGATTGGAGCTTAACTTACTAAATTGGTTATTAAGAAGCTTGATTACAATGGGTATGTTCGCTGTAATTGTAATATTCCAGCCAGAGTTAAGACGAGGTTTGGAACACATTGGACATAAGACATCCTTTGTGGATCAAAAGAACAAATCTTCACTGGAAGATCAATGCGACGGTTTAATTAATGAAATTGTGGTAGCGGTTGTTGATATGGCTTCAGAGAAAACAGGCGCTCTAATCGCGATAGAGCGTAACACAATGCTAACCGACATAATCGAGAAAGGAAATATTGTTGATGCAGCAATAACAACAAGGCTTTTAGAGAATCTTTTCTATAAAGGATCTCCTCTTCATGATGGAGCAATTGTTATTAGAGGGGATCGAGTTGCAGCAGCAAGCTGTGTGCTTCCACTTACAGATAGACTATCAATTGGCGGAAACCTAGGTACTAGACACAGAGCAGGCCTTGGACTAAGCGAGATATCAGATGCATTAGTTATTATAGTGTCTGAAGAAAGTGGGGCCATTTCGGTTGCCGAGAATGGTCAATTGATACGATTCCTAAATTCGGCATCTTTAACAAAAAAATTAAAGGAAGTATATGAACCAAATGCAATGAAGAGAAACCATGGCTTCATGCATAGATTGATGGCACCTTTTGGCAGACTGATTTTCCCTTCATCAAAGGAATTCAGCAATAAAGAGTCAGGAGGCGAATCAGATGAATAATAATGATAAAAGAAAAAACAATAACTCTTTGCGTTTTAATTTAATCTTATCAATAATAATTGCTATCTCTGGATGGACCTATGTTGTATATGAAGTTTCACCTAATATTGATAGAATCTTCACTGAAGTGCCTATTACATTTACTGGTGAATATGATCTTTCTGATGCAGGGCTAGGGGTAAAGTCATCGGAGATTAGCACTGTCGATGTAACCGTTTCGATGAAAAGATCTGTTTTCTCAGAATATGATGCAAGTGATATCGTAGCAGTTTGCGATGTAACGGATGCAAAAAACGGAGAGAATACGCTTCCAATAACGATTTCAGTTCCACAAGCACTCACATTGAAGAAGCAGAGTGATCAATCTGTAACAATCCATGTGGCTGACAGTAGCACAAAAGATGTGCCAGTTCTCATTTCGTATGCAGGTAATGTTGCAGACAACCAAGAGCCATTGGCAACAGAACTGAGTTATGAAGATGTAAGCATTTTTGGTGCAAGCAAGAATGTTGAGAAAGTTGCATATGCCATGTTAAAAGTTGATGCAAGTAAGGTAACAACTTCTGAGAACACATATACATTTACTCCAGTGGCTATGGATAAGAACGGGAACATAGTAGAGCATATAGTAGTCTTACCATCTGAAATAGGGGCGACTGTTACATCAGCAATTTGCAGAGAAGTTACTCTTAACGTAACAGTAACTGATAATTCGACGGATGGGTTAACTAGAAATACTACAGTTCCTAAGACTATAACGATAAAAGGCTCAAAGAATGCTTTAGGCGATATCGATAAAATTGATGCAACATGTGATATTACAAATATTGCAAACTCAGGCAGTTTAGAATTAAACTACAACCTTCCAGACGGGGTAGCGATTGCGAATAATTCATTCGGTCAGAAGCTAAAGTTGGAAGTTAAATAGGAGGACCAGTTTATGGGAAAGTTATTTGGAACAGATGGCGTAAGAGGAATTGCTAACAAAGAATTAACAGCATCGCTTGCCTACGATATTGGAAAGGCTGCCGCCTTCGTTCTCGGTAAAGAGCATAGGAATCCATTATTTATAATTGGGAGAGATACAAGAATCTCAGGAGATATGCTAGAGAATGCACTGACTGCAGGAATCCTATCTGTTGGAGGTAATGTCATTAAGCTTGGCATCATTCCAACACCAGCGGTAGCTTATCTAATTAAGCATTATGAGGCAACTGCAGGGGTAGTAATATCTGCTTCACACAATTCTTTTGAATATAATGGCATTAAGTTGTTTAACGAAAAAGGTTTTAAGTTAGATGATAGTACAGAAGAGCAAATGGAGGACATTATCCTGGCAAAGGAGTTCTCACACCCAGACTACATTGGAGATATGCTTGGAACTTGCAAGTATGCAGAAGATGCGGTAGAAGTATATACAGAGTTTCTAGAGCGTACTTTTGACAGACGGCTTGAGGGCATTAAGGTAGTCTTAGATACAGCAAATGGCGCTTCCTTTATTACAGCTCCAACTGTATATAAAGCCTTGGGTGCAGATGTAACTGTAATTGCTTGTGAACCAGATGGAGTAAATATTAATGAAGCTTGTGGATCTACTCATCCTGAGAATTTGCAGAAGAAGGTTGTTGAACTTGGCGCTCAGGTAGGCTTCGCTTACGATGGTGATGCAGATAGACTAATTGTAGTAGATGAACTTGGCAGAATCATTGATGGTGATAGAGTAATGTGTATTTGCGGTAAAATGCTTAAGAATGATGGTAAGCTCTTTAACGATACAATTACTGCAACAGTTATGAGTAATATTGGTTTGCACAAGTATTGTGAAGAGAATGGGATAAGCGTAAATGTTACAGGCGTCGGTGACAGATATGTATTAGAGTCAATGCTCGAAACAGGTTCGCTTCTTGGTGGAGAGCAGTCCGGACACATGATTTTCCTCGATCATACGACTACAGGGGACGGAGTTCTATCATCGCTACAGTTCATGGGAGCATTTATTTCATCTGGAAAGAAGCTTAGCGAACTAAGAGATGAAATAAAGATCTACCCGCAAGCACTTGTAAATGCGAGAGTAAAAAATGACCATAAGAAGTCATCCATGCATGATGCTGAGGTAAAGGCTCGTATTTTAGAGGTTGAGGACAAAATAAAAGGTAGAGGAAGAGTTCTTATTAGACCTTCAGGGACCGAACCCCTTATTCGCGTTATGCTTGAGGGTGAGGATATAGACGAGATTAAGGGTTACGCACAATATATTGCTGACCTGCTAACAGAAAAATTCGGAGATAATAATTAGGAGGAATGTAATATGTGTGGAATCGTTGGATACGCAGGAAATATGGAGCCACAAGACTATGTAATTGATGGTCTTGAGAAGCTTGAGTATAGGGGCTATGATTCATCAGGCGTTGCCGTTTCGGATGGCAAAGATATCAAAGTTCGTAAGGTTATTGGACCAATTGCAAATCTTAGAAAACTAATAGGCAATGAGAGACTAGGTGGGCATGTTGGTATTGGGCATACTCGTTGGGCTACACACGGCGGAGTTACTGTAGAGAATGCTCATCCTCATACAGACATGGATGAGAATATTGCACTTGTTCATAATGGCACTATTGAAAATTACAGTGAAATCAAGGCAGAATTGCTAGAAGAAGGCTATGTCTTCAAGTCAGAGACTGATACTGAAGTTGCAGCAATGTTACTAGGGAAATTCTATAAAGAAACTAGAGATTTAAAGGCTGCAATCGATAAGACAACAGCAAAGATGACAGGCACATTTGTATTAGTTGCTGTAGCAGCAGACAATCCAGATACACTTGTTGCACATAGAAGGAATACTCCGCTTATCGCCGCAAAAGGAGACGGATTTAATATGGTTGCGTCTGACTTTAGTGCTATTCTAAAGTACACAAATGATGTTTACCTAATTGAGAATGGGGATACGCTTGTAGTAACTCCTAACGATATTAAAATATTTGATGAAGATAATAATCTTGTTGAAAGAGACCTTATGCATATTGGATGGGATGTGGACTCCGCTGAAAAAGGAGACTATGAGCATTATATGCTTAAGGAGATTTATGAGCAGCCTCATGGCATAGAAGAGACACTTAGTCGTAGTCTTAGCGAAGATGGGACAATAAAGCTCTATGGCATTGAGATGACGAAAGAGCAGCTTGATAAGTTCAACAAAATTGTAATAGTTGCGTGTGGAACAGCTTATCATGCAGGGCTTGTGGGACAGTACATCTTTGAGAAGCTTGCAAGAATACCGGTTGAAATTGATGTTGCATCTGAGTTTAGATATAGAGATCCATTTATTGACGACAAGACGTTGTTTATCGCAATTAGTCAATCCGGAGAAACGGCAGATACATTAGAAGCGCTTAAAGAAGCAAAGGCGAAGGGCGCGCATATTCTTTCAATTTGTAATGTTGTCGGCAGCTCAATTACAAGAGAGTCTGATCAGGTATTCTATACATGGGCTGGTCCAGAAATTTCAGTAGCATCAACTAAAGCATATACAACACAGCTTCTTTGCTTATATATGCTAGCACTATATTTTGCTAATCTTAAGGGAACGGTTACAGAAGAAGACTATAAAGACTATGTTGAAGAGCTAAAGGAGATTCCTGCAAAAATGGAATATAGCTTCAAACTTGCATCGCAGATAAAGTCTTTAGCAGACAAGTATTACGATAGAGAGCAAGTTTTCTACATTGGTAGAGGCATGGACTCAAGTGTCGCTTATGAAGGGTCGCTAAAGCTCAAAGAAGTATCTTATATTTCTTCATTTGCGATTGCTGCTGGAGAGATGAAACATGGTACAATCGCTTTGATGGAGCCGCGCACAATCGTAGTTGCTCTTGCAACACAAGATAAGCTGTTTGATAAGATGGTTTCCAACATTCAGGAAGTAAAAGCGCGTAGAGCACATATCATTTCTATTGCTAAGGAAGGAAACACCTCAATTGAGGAACATTCGGATGAAGTGTTATATATCCCTCAATGCAGAGATGAGCTTACACCACTTCTTTCTGTAGTGCCATTGCAGCTATATGCATATTATGTTGCATATGAGAGAGGATGCGAGATTGACAGACCTCGTAATCTGGCAAAGAGTGTAACAGTAGAATAATTAAGCAGTATAAAGACCTGGAATATTCAGACAGAATAACTAGTTATAATAATCAGCCGGGGAATTGGTCAAAATAAATCAGGGTGTAATGCTAAATTGCGTTACACCCTGTTGTTTTATGCATATTTCTCACTAGAACAAATCCGTCGGGTAGAATCCTTCTGACTTAAGCTCTTTAA
The DNA here is from genome assembly GCA_012510935.1 of Clostridiales bacterium. Next base: position 2,301 of record JAAZHB010000119.1, on the reverse strand, counting down.
ACTTTGCAATTACATCGGGTTTATCTTCCTTGTATGTAACTCCAAACCATTTATCAGGGGATTTTAGAATTTCATAGCTCGCTTCATCGGTTTCAATTTGTCTATTGATGGGGAGGGGAAGGTAGAACTCTCCCTTCGTAGGATTATTTCTAATAATATTCTCAAGGCCTACGAGGAAGTCTCTTTGTAGAACCTCCATGAATTCAAGCCCAAATCCCCAAAGGTTCATTGAAACAGGTGTACCAAGCTCAATGATATCAAGCCTACCATCAGAAGTCTCTCCTGTGATTTTCCCAGCATTTACACCTTCGGTACAAAGCTTTACGTCCAGATGCTCTTCAATGTCAGTTAGAAAACCGGATTGGCCAGCTGTTCCATGACATATTCCACGACTTACGCCACCGTTCTCAGAAAGCGTGTTCTCGAGCATAAAGCCAACCATACAATTGTGTGAGGCATCAGCTTTTCTCTTAAGAAAATCATAACAGATTTCAAAAGCTTTTCGCCCGTAGTAATCATCTGCATTTATTACCGCAAACGGAGCATCAATGATATTTCTAGCAGCGAGAACGGCATGTCCTGTACCCCAAGGCTTTGTCCTACCTGTAGGAATTGAAAATCCTTCGGGGATGTCTGTTAGCTCTTGATAAGCATAGTGCGTTTCGAACACTTTGCCTGCACCGGATTCTATATGAGACTTAAATACAGACTCAAAGTCCTTCTTAATAATAAACACAACTCTTTTGAAACCAGCCTTGTAAGCATCAAAGAGAGAGAAGTCCATAATTATGTCGCCTTGCTCAGAAATCGGGTCCAGCTGTTTATTACCGCCGTAGCGGCTTCCCATTCCTGCAGCCATTATTACCAAAATTGGTTCTTTGCAATCCTTTGGCATTACATGCACCTCTCAATTCTGCTTTTAACTTTATCTTCTCCCATGATTTGCTGAATAGACCATACATCCGGAGATTGAGCGCGTCCCATAAGCGCAATTCTTACGATGGTGCTTACATGACCGACATGTCCTTTGTAGTCGTCCGGATTTTTCTTGAAGTCCTTTGGCTTAGCCGCATATCCAAGCTCTGTAGCAATGCTACGAATCTTGTCAAACCATTCGCCGTTATCATCTGAATGATTATATGTCTCAAGATATTTCGCAAGAATAATTTTGGCATCAGCTTTTGCCTCATCTGGATATTCGTCTTCAATTTGAAAGCTCTCATCGAAGAAATAACTAATGAAGTCCATAATCTGTCTTGCATACACAAGGTCTGCTCGAGGTCGTGCATCATGACGACCAAGATCAAGTATTTGTTCAAGAAGAGACATATCTTCAAAAACATATGAATACTCAGGAGCGAATTCTTCGGACCATTCCTTCAAAAAGCTTGCAATCTCGGACGCAGGCATACGAAGAAGAGTATTCTTGCTTACATCGTTCAGCTTATCTAAGTCGAAAAGCGCACCGGATGAAGACATTTTCTCCGTGGTAAACTTAAAGTCATCAATTGGAGCATCGGGATTAGAATCCCTCCACTCTTCAAAGTTTGAGTTGAGAATTGTCATAAGGTATTCCCTAACTGAAACAGGATGGTAGCCTTGACTTCTGTAATAATCAAGCGAAAGCTCAGGGTCTTTTCTCTTTGAAAGCTTTCTCTTATTCCCGTCCTCGCCAATTTTCATTAATACGGCTGTGTGACAATATGTTGGCATTTCAAAACCTAGCGCATTGAATAACTCAACATGGATAGGCAGCGAAGGAAGCCACTCTTCACCTCTGACAACATGAGTTGTTCTCATAAGATGATCATCTACAGCATGAGCAAAATGATATGTTGGAATACCGGTTGTTTTGACAATTACGATATCCTGAAAATTCTCTGGCACTTCAAGATAACCTCTAATTGCATCAACAACTGTATTTCGCTTGATGTCGTCGCCTGTCTGGTTCGGAATACCATTCGATTTAAGACGAATGACAAATGGCTCTTTCGCCTCAAGCTTTGCAATAACCTCAGCTTCGATTTCAGGGTCTACATCCCAGTCTCTATATTTTGACCAGCCAGCATAGATCCCGGGAGAAAGCTTATCACTTTCTTGCTTAGCTCTAATCTCAGTGATTTCATCTTCAGTTAAGAAACATGGGTAAGCCTTGCCCTCAGCAAGAAGCTTTTTGGCAAAAGCTCTATAAATCTCTCCGCGGTGGCTTTGAGTATAATCCCCGTACGCGCCAACATCTCCGTTTTCTGTAACACCTTCATCAAAGTTAATGCCAAAAAAACCTAAAGATGAAATAATTGT
>JAAZHB010000118.1 GCA_012510935.1 Clostridiales bacterium | reverse complement strand
CTGTTCCCATTCCTCCTGTATTAAGTCCCGTATCTCCATCACCTGCACGCTTGTGGTCCATTGATGAAATCATTGGTTTTACACAATGACCATCTGTGAAAGATAGTACAGAAACCTCTGGGCCTTCCAGAAACTCTTCAATAACAATAGTCTCTCCGCTTGCACCAAATTGCTTATCAACCATCATAGACTTCACTGCAGATGTGGCCTCTTCTCTTGTATTAGCAATTACTACGCCTTTGCCAAGTGCTAGTCCATCTGCTTTGATTACAGTAGGAATAGGTGCTGTCTCAAGATATTTAAGTGCATCGTCTAAACTACTAAAAGTCTCATATTGAGCTGTTGGAATTCCATATTTCTTCATAAGGTCTTTTGAGAAAACCTTACTTCCTTCGATAATAGCAGCCTTTGCGTCAGGTCCAAAGGCAGGTACTCCAATCTCGTTAAGCCTGTCTACAAGTCCCATTACAAGAGGATCGTCGGGTGCTACAATTGCATAATCAATTTCATTCTCCTTGGCAAAAGCTATAAGAGCATTAATGTCTGTTGCCTTAATTGATACGCAAACCGAGTCGTACGCGATTCCACCATTTCCTGGCAAAGTTACTAGTAACTCAACCTCGGGGTTCTTGAGTATTTTCTTTGCAATGGCATGCTCTCTTCCGCCGCCACCTACTAGCATTACTTTCATGTCATCTCTCCTTAGTCCAAAGAATTATCCTTTATTTTAGTGATGGAACAATCTCATTCCAGTAAATGCCATTGTGATTCCAAGCTTGTTGCAGCAATCAATAACAGCGTCATCCCTTATTGAACCTCCAGGCTGTGCGATATAGCTTGTTCCACTTGCGTATGCTCTTTGAACATTGTCATAGAATGGGAAGAAAGCATCTGATGCGCAAGCCACACCTTTGATAGTCTCAAGATATGCCTTTTGCTCCTCCTCAGTGAAGTATTCAGGCTTTTCCTTAAAGTAGTTCTGCCATACGCCTTCAGCGCAGCAGTCCTCTTCGTTGCGATTGATATAAGCATCAATTACATTGTCTCTGTCCGGTCTTCTGATTCCATCCTTAAATGGTAGGTTCAGAACCTTCTCATTCTGACGCAGGAACCATGTATCTGCCTTATCACCTGCAAGTCTTGTACAATGAACTCTTGACTGCTGGCCGGCGCCAACTCCAATTGCTTGCCCGTCAAATGCAAAAGCAACCGAATTTGATTGTGTGTATTTCAAAGTGATTAGTGCAATAATCATATCTCTGCAAGCTTCTTCCGAAAGCTCCTTCTTGTCCGTAACAATATTGGAGATAAGCTCTTTGTTGATTGAGAAATTATTTCTTCCCTGCTCGAAAGTTACACCGAACACTTGCTTTGTCTCCTTCTCAGCTGGCTCATAGCTTGGATCTATCTTAATAACATTGTATTTGCCATTCTTCTTCTGCTGGAGAATCTCTAAGGCTTCATCTGTATAACCAGTAGCAATTACTCCATCTGAAACTTCTCTCTTGATAATCATTGCCGTTGTCTTATCGCATACATCAGAAAGTGCAATCCAATCGCCGAATGAGCACATTCTGTCGGTACCCCTTGCTCTAGCATAAGCACATGCAAGTGGGCTTTCATCAAGACCCTCAATGTCGTCTACAAAACAAGCTTTCTTGAGCTTTTCTGGAAGTACAGTTCCAACCGCAGCAGAGGTTGGGCTTACATGCTTAAATGATGCCGCTGCTGGCAATCCAAGAGCGACCTTTAGCTCGCGCACTAGCTGCCATGAATTGAACGCATCTAGAAAGTTAATATATCCTGGGCGTCCGCAAAGGATTTCGATAGGCAGGTCTGAGTCATCCTGCATATATATTCTTGCTGGCTTCTGGTTGGGATTACAGCCATACTTTAGTTCAAGTTCCTTCATTGATGCCTCCTACTTGTTTTTATTAATCATTCTCGTCTCTACTTCGCCTGACTCAAGATCAGCATATCGAACGAATAGAGAAATTCTATTATCATTGTCTAACGCTTCCCAAATTTCCTCAGTAAATTCATCGATTGAATTTGGAATAATTACTCTTCTAGGCTCACCCTGGAAGGTTGGTAGCGGATTCTGGTTCTCTTGATATGTATGAATAAAGTGTCCAACGCCTGCAAGCGCTTCATAATCATAGAAAAATCTATTGCATGCACTTCCTTCTGCATCTGAACTCTTCAATATACTCATACTGTAAGAAAAATCATTGTTCTCATATGTTACAACAGCACTAATTCTTGGTGTAAGGTTTGGCGCATCTGGTTCAAACTCTCTTGTATGAAGAGCTTCTCTATCAGTCATACCTTCCTTAATTCCATTATAAATTGTATCAGTTTGGTCTCCGTTTGTAACTATAAGCTTGTTTTCAAGTTTTCTAACCGGCGCATAAATAATCAAACTTGGGTCCTCTAGCTTCGATGGGTCAAACGGTTCTGTGTAAATCGCTCCATCTCTTTCTACAAAAACTCTATTACGACTATTAGCGCTGCGACCCATAATGAAATATGCCGACGCTTGTTTTGTTCCATCCTCGGTCTTTCCGATGATAATTCCTCTGCCTGGATAACTATGTCCAGCCACAACATCGCTAAAATGCCTATTTGTGTAAATGCTCATAACTAATCCTTTCAATTGCTTCTGGCAAAATAACCCATTCTGCTTCTTCCATTACTCTTCGTTGCAAAGT
>JAAZHB010000117.1 GCA_012510935.1 Clostridiales bacterium | reverse complement strand
CCATTACCTCTTGCTCTCTCGCTTACTGCAATGTTATTGAGTTGTCCCTCTCCTGCTATGCACCATACATCAGCATAGCCGGCAAAAACTCCATCAACTTCAGCTACAACAACCATTGCAATATCATTTTCTTCGATGTCATGCAAAATAGATGCCTCACTCCAAGGTATCGGGAATGTCGCTTTCTCAAGAGCCGCAATTTCTTGTGTATCAGATTTTATAGCATCACGAACAACAACCATCTTGCATCCTTCTCTTCCCTAGTCTCTATTACATTACCTTTGTTACACAGTCTTAATTCTAGAACTTAGAGTTCCATCCTTAAGCCTCTGTTCTGCCTCGCTTAGCCTCATGTAATTTGGCAATAACTCATCATATGGTACAGTACAACCAGCTTCGGCTTCCAATAATGCAATCTGCGCAACTGCTGCCGCATTCTGATATCTACATTCCTCTGGCGAGAATTCATATCTGTCATTGCTCAAGTTCTCTTCAATAATTGAGCTATAAGCATCCACTCCGTCTCCAGTAATTAGAACCTTGCCCTTAAGTGATTTTATTTCTTCAATTATCTCTTCAATCATATATTGTTTATCTTTAATTACTTTGCTTTGAGACCCATTTCCGGTGCATTTATAGATGCAGCCATAAGTCTGGTGCCTTCTAGCATTTATTATTGAGCAAATATAATCGCATTTACTTTCCCTCGCATAATCGAGACTCTCCTGTTTCAACTCCTCTAGCGATGAAACTCCAATGCAGCTCATATTCAGCATCTGAGCTAAAGTTCTAGCTACAGTAACACCTATTCTAATCCCTGTAAAGGAACCCGGCCCCACAGATGCTGCAACATAATCAATATCCGCCTTCTGTATCCCCGCATCCTGAATGCACTTTTCTGACAAAGGCAGAATCTCCTTGAGATGCTTCATTTCTTCAGACGAATTGTGTTCCCATATCTCTCCGCTCTCCGAAATCAGCGCCGCTGAAACATATTTACCAGTTGTTTCAATTGCAAGTATGTTCATTTTCCCTCCATCATTATCCATCATTACAGAACTTCTATAGTTCTTTCTACCTCATTCTCGCCATATTTCAGTTTGAAAACGAGTGCATCTTCTGGCAAAACGGATAGAACAATATCTGCCCACTCAATTACACAAACACCATCACCGTCAAAGTAATCGTCTCCTCCAATATCAAGAAGTTCATCGGCATTCCCCAGTCTATACACATCATAGTGATATAGCGGCAATCTTCCAGAATGGTACTCCTTAATAATATTAAATGTTGGACTGTTTATATTATCTTTGATTCCAAGAGCCTTTGCGATATACTTCGTCATTGCGGTTTTACCAGTACCCAAGTCGCCAATGAGTGCAATAACATCTCCCGCTTCAATGCTTCTCGCGAGAGTCTGTGCCAGTTTTTCAGTTTCTTTCTCATCTTTAAGCCTAATCACATCACCAGGCTTATACATCATTTTGATAGACATTTTCTTTAATACTTGTGCAATAGTTTGCTTATCTTCTTATACAGAAGGAAAGTCAGCAATGAGTTTAGACCCGCTTTAATCAGGTTAAATGGAATAATAACAGTTGGAATCATTGCCACAATCGCTGATTTCTCGACGCCCATAAAGCTTGCCGTTACAAAATAATTCATTACGCACATTACGACAACTACTAAGAGAACACTCACAGTAAGTGCTATAATGGCCGCTTTTTTGGTCTTATGCTTATTGTAAATGCAACCCATAATGACCGCAACTAAACCAGTTGCAATAAAATGCATTACAAATCCATAAATTCCATCCCCACCTAACAGAAAAGCTTGAATAAAGCAAACAATGAATGTAACTATTAATCCTGGTATTGGTCCCATAGCAAATGCTGTTATGTAAATTGGAACATCTGCTGGGTCATACACTAAGAAAGGTGCCATTGGATATGGAATTCTTACAAGTAATAACAGAACCAACGAGATTGCTGTCATCATTGCAATCTTCACTAGTGTATGTGTGTCAAAGCTTTTCTTTCTCAATTCTATAATTCCTCCGAAAAAATATTTTATAATAAAATGCGGCATACACAATGCATACCGCACATAGTATTAGCTAGCTATTATTCACAACTAAGCATATATATTGCTCTCGCATATATTCTAGCATACTTATAAAAATTATCTAAAGATAATCTCTCATTTGCTTGATGCATCCTATCTTCATCACCCGGAAAGAGCGCGCCAAAACACAATGTATTTGGAATGCACTTTGCATAAGTTCCTGCACCTATTACCTTTGGTTCAGAATCCATATCACCGGTCTCTTGCCTATATGCTGATACAAGTGTCTTGACCATGTCAAAGTCTTGAGGGATAAATAAAGGATCTTCGGTTCTCTTCACTACAATCCCAATGCTAGTTCCTTGTAGCGAATCCTCCAAAATTTTCAAAACTCTTTCCTTATTGTCTGTGACAGGGAATCTAATATTCACAGATATGGATGCTGCCTCCTCGTCAATTCTAGCCATACCAACATTCCATATTGTAACGCCAGATTGCTCGTCTTCGGCTCTAATGCCTATCTTGTCACCAGTCAAATCAAATCCAATTCTATCATTATAGAAGTCAATAAAGTCGTTAATCTCATCATTGTTGAATTCTAGATGCGACAAGAAATCCATCATTATTGAAAGAGCATTCAGTCCAGTCTCTGGCATCGCACCGTGTGCAGCAACCCCGACTGACTCAATTCCAAGCGATGAGCCCATTCTTTTGCAAGATAGCTTATATCCAGTCTCATCAGTGTAAAGTGCTGCGACTTCTTTGATTCTATCATATCGACTTGCATCTTGGGATGCCACTACAGCTCTAGCACTTGCTGGAACTGCATTAGGCGCAAGTCCAGACTCAAGCTTGGTAAGCCTTAAACCTTCTTTTGATGCCTGCTTGTTAAGTTTCCTAACAAGGTCGAAAATCATCGTACCCTTCTCTCCATTAATCAATGGAAAATCTCCATCAGGTGTAAATCCAATAGTTGGAGCTTCCGCCTTATCTAGGTAATATTTCATACCTACCTTACCAGTTTCTTCATCTAATCCTAGTATAAGTCTTATTCTTTTATTTGGCTCTCTTCCCTCTGCCTCAAGGTAATCTTTTACAGCCTTCATCGCAAAGAGGCAGGCTACCAATGGGCCTTTGTCGTCAGTAGTTCCTCTACCATATAAGTAATTATCTTCAACTACTCCGTCAAAAGGAGAATGTACCCAACCGTCTCCAGCAGGCACAATGTCCAAGTGGGCTGAAATCCCTAGAATCTCTGTCTTACTATTTGCATCAGCAGGTGCATACTCGATGTGTCCGCCATAATTATCTGCGTTAAACGCCTTGAACCCCAAGCTTTCTCCAACGTTTAGCATATGTTCGTAGCATTTCTGAATTTCTGCACCAAATGGATAAAGGTTTCCATCCTTGTTCCTAATAGGATCTGCCAAAACGCTATTAAAGCTAATTGACTCCTTTAGGACTTTCAGCATCTCATCCATATTACATTCAAGATAATCCATGTAATCCATCGTTTTATCTACCCCTTTGTTCCATTATCAGATACAACTGCAGAAGAATCTCCCGAAGTGGTATAGTCAAATACTATCAAGCCATCCTTAATAGTTGCAATATTTACTTTTCGAACAGTATTACCACTTG
>JAAZHB010000116.1 GCA_012510935.1 Clostridiales bacterium | reverse complement strand
TGCTGTTGACGATGCAGAGAATGAAGCTACGAAGAAAATTGACAAGTTCTATACTTTATATAAGAAGAATGAAGAGTTCCAACAACTTCTTGACGAAGAATATAACAAGCTTAATGGTGGCGAGGAACCTGGCAATGAAGTTCCGAATGTAGAAGCTCTTCTTTCACAGAATGAGGCGGCAGCACCTACTTTGGATACTCCATCAACTGCTAGTCCAGCTGCTGCTGAACCAGTAAAGACAGAGGCTGTTGATGCAATACCTGCAGCACCTGTACTTGAAGAGGACTCAGCTCCATTGAGCAAGAAGGAATTAAAGGCTCAGAAGAAGGCTGCTAAGAAAGCCGCAGCACTTGAGGAACTTGAGGATGATGAGGAAGGCGGTAACGCACTTACTATTATTGCAATTATTATTGCTGTACTACTAGTAATTCTTCTTGTTGTAATCCTAATCTTGAACTTCTTCCCAGATACAGGAGCAGCTAGTGCGATTAGTTCAGTTCTCGAGAAGGTAACTAATCTATTTGCTTCTGCACCAGGAGCAGATGATTCATTCCTTCTATAGAAATATTTAGTGATAGTTTAAAGAACTTGCAGCGGTAGCTTCGATGCTGCCGACTGTGAGTTCTTTTATATAATAGAGGTTTCTCTATTGAATGCGGAGAAGACAGAACCCGCATAGTACTAAAATTGTGTGTATTTGTTCGTGGATGATTGACTAATAAGGAGCCCCAATGTTTAAGCGTAAAACTAAACAAGAAAATGAAGCGATAAAGTTTGATAAAACAGCAAAAAAGCGCAAGAGTAAGAAGAGAACGGGGGCAATCGTTCTTGTAATTGCTGTTGTAGTGGCACTTTTTGGCGCGACCGTTGGAGTTATTTCAGATTGGCTATGGTTTAAGGATCTTGGATATACAGCAGTTTTTTGGAAAAAGTTCTTAACGATGCTTAAGATTGGAACTCCAATGCTAATTGTTGTGAGCCTTCTAATGAGATTCTATTTGAGGACTCTTAAGGAAGGATATTACAAGAAAATTGAGTCGCATGAGACATCAGATGCAAAGAATCTAAATAAGATATCATGGGTTCTATCGGTTCTCTTTGGACTAATTGTAAGTGTTATCGCAACTTCATCAACATGGTTTGATGCATTAAAGTATTTGAATTCCACATCTTTTGATCTCAAGGATCCGCTGTTTAATATAGATATTTCTTTCTATATTTTTAAGCTTGAATACCTGACTCAAATCAACGATATTGCACTAATTGCTGTCGTTGGAATGGTGGTTGTGACACTGGTTTACTATTCAATTCTGCTTTCGGTTAGAACTCCGGATGTATTTGAGCGTGAGTCAGATGACCCTTATGGCAATCCAAAAGGTGAAGGGTTTAGAGAAACTCAAGACGATTACGAGGAACAAGAAGAAGCGCAAGAAGCAAGCAATTCGCAAGAAGCAAATCCTTTCGCAGGCACACCTTTTGAGAAAATGTTTAATGGCAAGCAGTTCTCTGCTCAGAATAAAGCAAGGCAACATAAGCCAAAGAGAACTTTCGATTTTAACTCGAGCAACTTAGATAAGCTTCTAGCTATCGCCTCGGGCAAACTCACTTTGCTTGGCGTAATTTTCTATATTATGCTTGGCGTTGATTTTTTCTTAAAGCAGTTCAATTTATTACATTCACATACGGGTACTGTTTATGGCGCTGGGTACACAGATGTTCACTTTACGCTGTGGGTTTATAGAGCAATAATGGTGCTAGCTGTAGTTGGTGTAATTACAATTGGAATGCATATCAAGAAGGGGGAGCTGAAGAAGCTTCTTAGAGTTCCAGTTGTAATGGCTGCAGTTCTTGTTCTTGGAGCGGTTGGTTCAATTGCAGTGCAAAGTCTTCTCGTAAGTCCGGATGAGATTAATAAAGAGACAAAGTATCTAGAAAATAATATTGAATACACAAGGCATGCTTATGGTCTTGATAATATTAAACTTGAAGAATATGCAGCGGACAATTCACTTACAAGCGAGGTGCTTGACGAGAATAGCCAGACTTTAAGTAACATTAGAATAAATGATTATGAGCCGGTTCAACAGTTCTACAATCAGACACAGAGTATCAGACAATACTATCATTTTAATGATGTTGATATTGACAGATATAATGGAGAAGATGGCAAATATCAAACTTATTTGTCTCCTAGAGAGATTGATGAAGAGAAAGTTAGTGACACATGGCTTAACATGCACCTAAAGTATACTCATGGTTATGGTTCGGTTGTATCACAGGTTAAGGATGTAACTACAAGTGGACAACCTGATGTAATAGTAGGTAACATTCCTCCAGAGTCGGCAATCGATGCAATTCAAATTACAAGACCAGAGATTTATTTTGGCGAGCTAACTAATGAATATGTCATCGTAAATACAAAGGAGAAAGAGTTTGATTATCCTGACGGAAGCTCAAACCAATACACGACATATGAGGGTAAGAACGGAATAAAGCTTAACTTCTTTACAAGACTTCTTTATGCAGTAAAAGAGGGCGATATTCAGATTCTAGTTTCTGGGAATATTACAAGTGACTCAAAGATTATTTATAACAGAAATGTAATAGATAGAGTTAAGACAATAATGCCATACCTTTCATATGAGGATGATCCTTATTTGACTGTTGTTGATGGCAAGCAGTATTGGATTGTTGATGCTTATACAACAAGCTCATACTACCCTTATTCTGAACCATATTCAGAGAAGGAAGGTACAACAAACTACATTAGAAATTCAATTAAAGTAGTAGTTGATGCATATGAAGGAACGGTTGATTATTATGTGGTAGATGACGAAGATCCTATTGCTTTGACATATCAGAAGATATATCCTTCACTCTTCAAGTCGTTTGACAAGATGCCGGAAGGACTTAAAGAACATATCAGATACCCTAATTCGTTGTTTAAGATTCAAGCAGGGGTTTATGGAAAGTATCATATGACTGATACTAAGGTTTTCTATCAGAAGGAAGACCTTTGGGATATAGCACATCAGATATATGGGACAAAGGAAGTAGAGATGGAGCCAAGCTACTATACATTTAAGCTTCCAGATTCTGATTCAGCTGAGTTCATAAACATGGTACCTTTTACTCCTAAGTCAAAGATGAATATGACAGCGCTGATGATGGCACGAAATGATGGAGACCATTATGGGGAGATTGTGGTATACACAATGCCTAAGAGTAAGACTGTATATGGACCAATGCAGATCGAGGCACAAATCGATCAGAATACGGAGATCTCGAAGGAGTTCTCTCTTTGGGATTCTTCTGGTTCAACCTATAGTCGTGGAGATCTTTTCGTAATTCCAATTGGTACATCTTTCTTGTATGTTGAGCCAGTTTATCTTGAAGCATCTAATAGTGCTATTCCTGAGGTGAAGAGAGTAATCGTAGCATACGGAGATCAGATAGCATACAAACCGACTTTATCTGAAGCTCTTGAAAGCATTTTTGGCGGGAGCTATGGCGATTATGGAATGACAGATAGCTCATCATCAAGTAGTGGCACTGGGACGACTTCGACAAGCGAACTTATTTCAAAGGCGCAAGAAGCATATAATAACGCACAATCCGCTATAAAATCTGGTGATTGGACGAAGTATGGCGAGTATATGAATGAGCTCGAAGGATATTTGAATCAACTTGCCTAAAAGAATCAAAAGATGAAGCATGAACTTCATGTTAATATAGTTAAGTGAGAAAAAAGGAGAAAACAATGGAGTTTGATCTTAATAAAATGTTATTTACTTTAGGTCCGAATGAGCACGATGTAGATGCAGTCAAGGCGGCACTTAAAGCTCATCCTGAGGTAAAGTTTGTGTCTTTAACGGGTACAGACCTCGGTAACCATCAGACAGATGAGAAAATTCCGGTAAACGCTTTTCTTGAGGATGCGGAGAAAATCCTCTGGAACGGAGTTCAAACTGATGGCTCGTCTGTAGCGCTACCTTGTATCGCAGAACTTTCAAATGCGAGAGTTGATATTTTGCCAGATGTCGATGTGAATTGGTACGTTGAATATAATTTTGACAACATAGATTTCTATACAGGACTTCCAACAGGAACTCTTAGAATACCATCATTTTTAAGGCATAATGCAGATAATATGGTAGGCTCTAGGATTTTCCTAAGAAGAGCTGCCAAAAGATTCAGAAGAGGCCTAATGAAGGAACTCGAAGAGAACCCATATGTTTTTGAATACTTAGATGGCGTAAACAGCGTTGATGAAATTGAAGAAATTGTGCTAACCAATGCTACAGAGCTTGAGTTCTGGGTTAAAACGCCAGATGACAGGGCGGATAGAGACCAGCTATACACATCGCAGGAACTTAAGGAGCAATATTGGAAGAGAGTTATTGGCCCAGTTGCTACAGCGCTTGAACAAACAATTGAAATTCTTGATAAGTATGGGTTCAATGTTGAGATGGGGCATAAGGAAGTCGGCGGAGTTAGGGCCAAAATGGGCAATAGCGGCAGATACGACCACATTATGGAGCAACTTGAGATTGATTGGAAGTATAGTAGCCCGGTTCAGGCAGCAGATAACGAAGCACAGATTAAACATATTGTAAGAGATGTATTTAGAATGAATAACCTCGAAGTAACTTTCCTAGCAAAACCAGTCTTTGGCGTTGCCGGAAGCGGCGAGCATACTCATTTTGGTATATCTGCTAAGCTGAAGAACGGCAAGAGAGTTAACCTATTCGAGCCTGCAGATAGAGAGAATCAATTTATGAGCCCCGTTGGATATGGTGGATTGATGGGAATGCTTAGAAATTACGAGATTCTCAATCCGTTTGTTTGCCAGACTCATGACGCACATCAGAGATTAAAGCCAGGTTATGAAGCGCCAGTGTGCATAGTAACATCACTAGGAAGGGATCACCAGACACCATCTCGTAATAGAACAGTTTTATTAGGTCTAATTCGAGACATGAAGAATCCTTTGTCGACAAGATTTGAGCTAAGGTCGCCAAACCCACATTCAAATACTTATCTAGTAATTGGTGTAGGATACATGCTTATGCTCGATGGTATCAGAGCGGTACTCCAAGCAAAGAAAACTCCAACAGAGCTTGAGAAATCAATTTCAAAGAAGTATGGTGAAGATGATTTCTATTTGGCAACAGATAGGGAATATCGTTCAGAGAAAAATGTATATACTGAATATTCGAAAGATGAAAGGGAGAAGCTTTTTGGCAAAGCTCCAGCGACTGTATGGGAGAACTTCAATGCTTTTGAGACATATGCTGACAGGCTAGACATTATTTGTCAGGGCGAGGACTCTACACGATTAATCCTGAAGTCATATAAAGCGCAGATGATTAACAAGTGGATTACAGAGTTCCATGATAGACTAATACCAAACTCAATGGATCTTGTTAGAAGATTTGGCAAGCTTCATGGCGAAGATGCAACAGACTACGATATCGTAAATTGGGGAGAAGTTCAGAACATACGATTTGAACTAGCTAAAGACTCAATCAATGGACCTTCGATTTTGATGGAAGCTAGACTTGCTCTTGATAAGGGTGATTACGATGCAGCATCAAAGTATGAAGTTGAAATTGAGGAAATGATTGAAAAACTGCATAAAGCTTATAGAAAATATAGAAGAAACATTTTGTAATAAAAATGGGAAGAGGGCGATATAATGTTAGATATTAAGAGAGTAAGAGAGGACTATGAGGGCGTCAAGGCGGCTGTTGAAAGAAGAGGCAAAGGAGACTTCGGCATTGAGGAAGCAAGAGATCTTGATGTTAAAAGAAGAGAGCTTCTAGCAGAAGTTGAGGCGCTTAAAGCAAAGCAGAATTCTGCTAATAAAGAGATTCCTAAGCTGAAGAAAGAGGGCTTAGATACTACAGAGGTTTTCTCGAGACTAAAGGAACTTAGCAACAGAATTAAGGAACTAGATGAGCAGGTTTCAGAGGTTTCAAATTCACTTAAAGATTGTCTTCTTGGAATTCCTAACACTCCATACAAGGATGTTCCGCTTGGCAAAGATGATGGAGACAATGTTGAACTTCGCAAGGTTGGAGATCCAAGAGCGTTTGATTTTGAAATCAAGGCTCATTGGGATATTGGAGAGTCTTTAGATATTCTTGATTTTGAAAGAGCTGGCAAGATTGCCGGAGCTAGATTTACTGTGTACAAGGGGCTAGGTGCTAGACTTGAGAGAGCTGTAATTAATTTCATGCTTG
>JAAZHB010000115.1 GCA_012510935.1 Clostridiales bacterium | reverse complement strand
TCACTTTGTCCTATTGACCTAAATGTATTAGACAGCTTAGTTGGATTTGTTAAGGATCCTATTGCAGAAGCAAGTATGTTTACCAAAGACTCCAATTCATTACTATTTCTTATTTTATTATGTTCAATTAAATCCTTGATATATGTTTCTTTAAATAAATCTTCCAGATACTTAGATTTTTGTTCATCAGTTTTCACAGATGGAATTCTTGGTAATCCTCCAAAAGTCATATATTCCGCAAAGGCTTCTTCCTCACTTCCATCATAAACAGTCATATATTCCGCAAAAGATAGTGGATATATTCGAATTTCATCTCCTCGGCCTCTAAACTCCGTTAATAGATCTGATGATAAAAGCTTAGAATTACTTCCTGTAACATATATATCCACATTGCTTATTCGTAGGAAACTGTTTAATACTTCTGAAAATCTATCAACAAATTGAATTTCATCTAAAAATATATAATACTGCTCTTCATCAACTATTTTGTCTTTTATATACTTATAGAGTGCGTGCGGTTCTCTTAAATTTTCGTTTTCAATACCATCCAATACAACATCAATTATATGCTCTCTGTCAACGCCTCTATTAATCAGCTCCCCAAAATACAATTCAAAAAGAATATATGACTTTCCACATCTTCGTACACCCGTTATGACTTTAACCATACCATTTTGTTCTCTTAGTTTGATTTGATTCAAATAATAATCTCTTTTTATTTCCATAGCCACTCCATTCCGAATTTTTGTACCTTTTTCCGTTTTTTCGAAATAAAAATACCATGCTTTCTCCATTTTATAAATACTACGATGATTTCTCACCTCCGTTTCTGTTGAGCATGTAATTTGTCGCATTATAAAAGGGATCTCAAAACCTAGTAAAGTTCAAAATCCCTAATATCATTTTTTATAACATTTGTAACACTTTTTGGGCTATTAATATAGCTTAGCACCTGCTGGAATATGATCATCGAGCATCAATAGATTTAGCATTTCTTCGCCGTCATAATTGTTTACGGCTGAAAGAAGCATTCCATTTGATTCAACACCCATCATCTTACGCGGTGGGAGGTTAACGATTGCAACGCAAGTTTTTCCTACCAATTCTTCTGGCTCGTAAGTGTCGTGAATACCCGATAATATCACTCTTTCAGCGCCTGTTCCGTCATCAAGAGTGAACTGAAGAAGTTTCTTGCTCTTTGGAACTGCCTCGCATGATTTTACTTTTACAATTCTAAAATCTGACTTTGAGAAAGTATCAAAATCCACGAGTTCTGGATACAGCGGTTCAATTTCGACTTTTGATAGATCAATTTTTTCAATCTTTTTCTCAGAAGAACCTGCTCCGCCCTTTCCTTCCGGCTTCATTGTAGGAAAAACGCTCAAGCCCAATTTATAAGTCTACGCATCTCAATAATGTAGGAATATAGCCATTTCTCTATTATTATATTTTTATATAGATGTTCTAGTCTTTACTTTACTCTATGGCTAATTGTCGTACGGTGTGTCGTATGTGTCGTATGTTGTTTCTTAATAGAAAAAATGCTACCTAGTTATAACTAAATAGCATTTCTCTACCTTTTATATTGCACTGTCTAAGTAATTATTCATCTTTACTATAGCATCCTGCTCCATATCTGGAGTTACATCAACATAAATGTTCATTGTTGTAGTAATGTCTGCATGCCCTAGTAAACCTTGTACCGCTTTCGGAGGTACCCCTCCTTCAATCATTCGAGTTGCAAATGTATGTCTAAGAGTATGGCAACTGAACACCGGCATTATTACTATTTCCTCTTTATAATTGGGATCATCAGCTCTTTCAAATTCACGTTCATTATAATCTCTTACTAATCTCTTTATTGCTTTATTAATCATTGAATTATTTAGATTATCTCCAAAGCGATTTAAGAATATAAAGTCAGTATACCCTCCAACCTTTGCCTGGCATTCAATTCCAGCAATTCTCTGATTCTCTTTTTCTTGTAATAGTGCAGCCTTTGCTTTGTTTAACATTGGAATAACTCTAGTTCCTGCTTCAGTCTTTGTAGAGTTAATCTCATAAGCACAGTGTCTATTTCCATGATCATAATACACAAGTGTATGATTTATATCTACCAATCCTCTTTCTATATCAACATCACACCACCTAAGCCCAGTTGCCTCTCCCACACGAAGACCAGTAGTTAAAAGGAAAGATAAGATTGGATACCACCTTCTGTTATTTGGATGAGTCCTTACAAATTCGAGAAATAGGTTTTGTTCTTTAAGCGTTAGTGCTTTTCTCTTTCTCTTATCTTTGGAGCAAGCCCTTTTTAGTTCTTTCAACGCATTGTCGGTAGGATTAACTAGAATAAACCCATCATCAACTGCTATATCAAAAACCTGATGTAGAATATTTTGAATAGTATCTACTGTACTAATTCTTAAATACTGTCCTTCAACCAAACTATTATAAAAAGCTTTTACATCAGTTTTCTTAACTGTCTTTACTATCTTTCGTCCAAAAGTTGGTTCAACATATGTCTTATACATGTACTTGTAGTTTTGAAAGGTATTATCTTTTAATCCTCTCTTTACTTCACACCAAATACCATATAAGTCATTTACGGTATACTTTTCCATTGTTCTTCTTCCACTTAGCTTATGTTCAGGAATTGTCTTTTCCAATTCTCTTAATTCCTTTAAGGTTTCTGCATATATGGAATGTCTTTTACCTCTATTATCTGTCCATTTATATTCATAACTTAGATTCTTTCTTTGGCTTTCTCCTGTTCTTAGTAGAGAACCTTTGTGGTCTACTCTTTTTACAGTTTTCGATTTCTTAGTATTTCTTTCTGCCATTATTTTGCTCCTTTCAATCTTTAATTTTTATTTATAATAGTATTGATTTCTATATCCGTCTAACCTCGGTTTAAAGGTCATCGCACATTTTGAAACCATAGAGATTTGTCTGCTTATATTGAATACACCTCTTCTGTAAATTCATCTAGTTTCTTCCTTTTAATCAATCTCTTATTACCAATAAATAATACAAATTCGCATTCTTCTTCATTTGATAACTCTCTTAGTCTATTAATTCCAATCCCTGAGTAAGCTGCTGCTTCATCAAGTGTTAGATTGCTCTTTTCCCAAATAGGTACGTTATATCTCATTGTGTTGTCCTCCTATAAACCAAAATGTCTTTTGATTGCTCTCTTAACACTTTTCATCGATTGCTCATCAATTGTGCATCTTCTCTGCTTTAATCTTCGTTTATCAATAGTAGTTGTTTGTTCCACCTCGACCATTGATTGTTTTGGTAGGCCCGACATTCTGGGCAATACTATATGCGTTTGCATACCAGGGTTTTTAATTTTAGATGTAACAGGTGAGATCGTAACTACTGGTGACTTTTCTACTTCGTGATTTCGCTCCACAATTAGTACTGGCCTTGTACCTGTTTGCTCACTTCCTATTCCATCTGGTAAATCTGCGTAATAGATTTCTCCTTGCTTAAGTTTGTTGTTCATATATTCCTCTTTTCTAAAAAAAGAATACACATTGTTTCCCACTGGAGTTTTGAACAGAATAGAAGCATGTAATATCAAACGCACACTTGACAAGGAAATTCCTCATCACAATGTGCGTCTGCTTATTTCATTTTTCTATCCATATTCGTCCACGACACCCAGGATTTGGGAAACAGTCAGGCGATGAATTGC
>JAAZHB010000114.1 GCA_012510935.1 Clostridiales bacterium | reverse complement strand
TGGTTATTGTAGCAGTAGAATTCAGTGATTTTCAGATTACCTCTCACATCTAGAGTCTTAATCAGATTGTTGTAGCAATATAGTGCCGTTAGTTCTGTATTCTTGCTTACATCTAAGCTCACTATTTCATTATCCATACAGCCCAAAGCTTGCAATTCTGTTAGTTTGGTCACATCCAAGCTTGTTAGCTCATTATCAGCGCAATTTAGAAAGGTCAGCTTTGTGTTATTAGTAACATCCAGTTTCTTTAGTTGATTGGCATTGCAAGTCAAAGACTCCAACTTGGTATTCATGGTTATATCTAGGCTCGACAGGTTGTTATCAGAACAGTCCAATGCAGCTAGTTCCGTAAAATATTCAATGCCTGTTAGGTCGCTTATGTCCTTATTAGCTACATTGATGGATGTAGTGTTATCAATTCTTTCTTGACTTAGTACACTTCCCCCTACGGAGATATTCTCTAATACCCAAGCTCTGAAATTATCATCTGGGAAAGTTGTCCCATTAATTTCGATATCTCCATCTGCTGCATAAGCTGTCGATACACCGCTAGGCATCATGGTCAATGATATTATTATTTATAAAGCTACTACCACAAAGTTTCTTGTTTTTCTGTTGTCTAATAATTTGCCCATTTTTCCCCTCTATTTCTATCATTTTACGATTCTTTTGGCTATAATATAAACTCTCCTAATTAAGAATACAAAACACTCATTTTAAAATTATGAGTTAAAGGCTTCTGCCATCGTTTTAAACATAATCTGTGGCTGCAATGGTTTAGAAATGTGTCCGTTCATTCCTGCCTCATACGATTGTTTAATATCGTCGTCATAGACATTGGCGGTCATTGCAAGTATTGGAATCATTCTAGCATTTGCATTACTCAAGTGCCTAATCGCTATAGCTGCCTCCAAGCCATTCAATTCAGGCATTCTGATATCCATTAGGATCATATCAAAATCTTCCGGCTTAGAGTTTGCAAATACGTCTACACATTCTTGTCCATTCTTTACCCACTCGACATTGCAACCTTCCTTCTCAAGGAGCTTAATTGCAATTCTTGCGTTTAACGGATGGTCTTCTGCCAGCAGAATCTTCTTTGAATTGAGGTTTTTTTCAATTTCAATTTGTTCTTTATTCTGAAGAAGGGTTGTTGTGGTAGTTGTCTTTTCATCTACCTTCTCAATATCCAATTCAACAGTAAATTTTGTTCCAACCCCAAGCTCACTCTCTACCGATATTGTTCCACCCATCAGTTCTACTAATTGCTTTACAATAGACAGACCTAGCCCGGTTCCTGGATATTTGTATGTAACTTCATTCTCCTCTTGTGCGAATGGTGTAAATACCCCATCCTGCAGGAACTTTTCGCTCATTCCTAGTCCTGTGTCAATCACATTAATAATCAAATGTGATTTTGTATCGCAACGTCTATCGCATCTTATAATCAGCTCTACAAATCCGCCTTCGGGCGTAAACTTAATTGAGTTAGAAAGCAAGTTAAGAAATATTTGCTTCAAACGAACTGAGTCTGCTTTAATATTACAATCAATGTTTATATCACTATCTTCTACTATAAAATTGATTTTTTTCTTTACCGCATCATTTTTAATCATTGAAATAATACTATTGAGAACACTTGCAGCATTAACGACACTCGGTTCTAGCTTCAGTTTACCACTTTCAATTTTCTGAAAATCGAGAGTATCATTGATAAGACCTAGCAGAAACTCTCCGGAATTTCTGATTTCATCCATATTATTCTGAAGCTCATCTATATCTGTTACATCCTTTGATAGTTCAGTTATGCCAAGAATCCCGTTCATTGGAGTTCTCATGTCATGACTCATTCTCGAGAAAAATTCTGTCTTCGCAACATTGGCAGCCCTAACATCCTCAAGTGCCTTCTCAACCTTGCTTAGCGCAGTTCTCTCTTTGTTATATGCCTCCGAAATATCCCTTATACAGAATAGAACATGTTCTTTGTCTTCCTCATTCAAGTATGAGTAAGTTAATTTCTTGTGCTTACTAACACCATCCACAACTGTAGGGAAAGTCAACACATGTTTCTTGCCATCCTTGAGTGAATCAATGATATATTGCATCTCCATCTTCTGCCCTAAATCATCTC
>JAAZHB010000113.1 GCA_012510935.1 Clostridiales bacterium | reverse complement strand
TTATGAAATAGAATGCCGTGACACTAAGTTAGGCCCTGAAGAAATTACAAGAGATATTCCTAATGTTGGTGAAGACGCAAGAAAGAATTTAGACAGTGATGGAATTGTTCGTATTGGAACTGAAGTATCAGAAAATGATATTTTAGTCGGTAAAGTAACACCAAAAGGTGTTCAAGAACTTACTCCAGAAGAAAAATTATTACATGCAATATTTGGTGAAAAAACAAGGGAAGTACGTGATACTTCATTAAAAGTAGCTCATGGAGCTGGTGGTATTGTTCATGATGTTAAAATATATACTAAAGAGAATTCTGATGAACTAAGCGCAGGTGTATCTAAAGTTGTTAGAGTTTATATAATTCAAAAGCGTAAAATCCAAGTTGGAGATAAAATGTCAGGAAGACATGGAAATAAAGGTGTTATTAGTTTAATATTACCCGAAGAAGATATGCCTTATTTACCAGATGGAACTCCGGTTGATATGATACTTAATCCTCAAGGTATTCCATCACGTATGAATTTAGGCCAAATTTTAGAACTACATTTAGGTATGGCTGGTCATAAATTAGGAGTTAAATATGCTACTCCAGTGTTTGATGGTGCTACTGTTGAAGAAATACATGAAGAAATGAGAGAAGCTGGCCTAGAAGAAGATGGTAAAACAATTCTTTATGATGGTCGTACTGGAAATCCATTCGAAAATAGAGTTGCTGTTGGAGTAATGTATATGATTAAGTTACATCATATGGTTGATGATAAATTACATGCTAGATCAACTGGACCTTATTCTCTTGTTACTCAACAACCACTTGGGGGTAAAGCTCAATTCGGTGGTCAAAGATTTGGAGAAATGGAAGTGTGGGCTTTATATGCTTATGGAGCTGCTCATGTTTTACAAGAAATATTAACTGTTAAATCAGATGATATAGTTGGTCGAGTTAAGGTTTATGAAGCTTTAGTTAAAGGAAAACCAGTTACTGGTGCTGGGGTACCGGAAAGTTTTAGAGTTTTGATTAAAGAGTTTCAAGCATTAGGATTAAATGTTGAAATAATTGATAATCAAGATATTGTACATGAACTTAAAGAATTAGAAGAAGCAGAAGAAGAAATGGCTGAGGCAATATCGATTGATGAAATTGATATCGCTTCTGCACAAATTCAAATAGAAGAAGAACCTATCCAAGATAATCAGGAATTAGCGGAATTAGAATTAATTGATAAAGATGAAGACTTAGATGAAAATTTAGATGATTTATCTGAGGATGAAGACTTAAGCAAGGGGGATGAATAATATATGTTAGAAGTAAATAATTTTAAAGGTATTAGAATCTCAATCGCATCTTCTGAAAAAATTCGTTCTTGGAGTTATGGAGAAATCAAAAAACCGGAAACAATAAACTATCGAACTTTAAAACCGGAAAGAGATGGCTTATTTTGTGAAAAGATTTTTGGACCATCTAAGGATTATGAGTGTTCATGTGGTAAATACAAACGTTTAAGATATAAAAATGTCGTATGTGATAGATGTGGAGTAGAAGTAACTCGTTCAAAAGTACGTCGTGAAAGAATGGGACATATTGAACTAGCATCTCCTTGTTCTCATATTTGGTTTTTTAAAGGTGTTCCATCTAAAATGGGACTTACTTTAGATATGTCACCAAGAGATTTAGAAGAAGTATTATATTTTGTTTCTTATGTTGTTATCGAACCAGGCAATGCTCCTTTAGAAAAGAAACAAACTTTATCTGATAAAGAATACCGTAG
>JAAZHB010000112.1 GCA_012510935.1 Clostridiales bacterium | reverse complement strand
GATGAGAACCATGTATCAAGTACATCTTCATCTTGATGGAAGCGCGTTCCACCACACTTTTGGCACTTGCTTGGCATTTCTGCAGCAACAACTGTCTCCCCGCAGTCATCACAATAATATGCTGGAATCCTATGACCCCACCACAGTTGTCTTGAAATGCACCACTCGTGAATGTCATTTCACCAATTTAGATATATTTTCTCAAATCTAGCAGGTACATGTGTCATGTCCCCTGATGTAGCTGCCTCGATAGCAGGCTTAGCTAAATCCTCCATTGCAACGAACCACTGATCAGAAATCATTGGCTCAATTACTGTGTGACAACGATAGCATTTTCCAGCTGGAATAACTACATCTTCTGTCTTCACAAGGAACCCTGCCTCGTCCAAATCTGCAACCCAAGCTTTCCTGCAATCATAACGATCCATACCCTCATACTTGCCAGCAAGCTCATTCATGTGAGCAGTCTCATCAATACAGCAAACTCTCTCAAGGTTGTGGCGCTCCCTAACCATAAAGTCATTTCGATCATGTGACGGAGTAATTTTTACTGCACCAGTACCCTTCTCTGGGTCAGCATGCTCATCAATAATTACAGGAATTTCTCTTCCAATTAGAGGAATTGTAACTGTCTTTCCAACAAGATGAGCATATCTCTCATCTCCATCAGCAACAGCAATAGCAGTATCTCCGAACATTGTCTCGGGCCTTGATGTAGCAATTGTAATTCCTTTGCTCCCATCAGTTGCAGGATAATAGAAGTACCAATATTTTCCATTAAGATCTTCATGCTCACCCTCTGCATCAGATAGAGTAGTTTTACAACTAGGGCACCAGTTAATGATTCTATTACCCTTGTAAATCATACCCTTCTTATATAAATGAATGAAAAATTCTGTAACAGCCTTGTTACACCCTTCATCCATAGTAAATCTTTCTCTTCTCCAGTCACAAGAATCTCCTAGCTTACGGCATTGCTTTGTAATTCTTCCGCCGTACTCTTTCTTCCAATCCCAAGCATACTCAAGGAACTCTTCCCTTGTCATATCCATCTTGGTCTTTCCAGTATCTTTCTTTACTTTCTCAACAACCTTAACCTCAGTCGCAATACTTGCATGATCGCTTCCCGGAATCCACAATGCGCTATAACCTTGCATTCTCTTCCATCTAATTAGTACATCCTGAAGAGTCTGGTCGAGTGCGTGACCCATGTGAAGCTGTCCAGTAATATTTGGTGGAGGCATAATAATAGTATAAGGCTTCTTATCCTTATCTATCTCAGCATTGAATGCTCCTTTGTCCTCCCACATCTCATAAATTCTATCCTCAAAGCTATGCGGATTATATGTTTTCTCGAGGTTTTTCATTACCTATTTCTCCTTATATTTAAAGACTGAGAACAATAACTGCCACCGAAATTCTGCAAATAGAACCTGCTGCCTTATAGATGAGCTCTGTAGTGGCTGTATTATAAATCTATATATTCGTTAAGTTCTTTATTATTATTAAGAACCCTCTGTCTTACTTTGTTCATGCTGTCATCAACCTTTGCTAATTGAGTTGCGCAATCTTTAAGCAATGCTAGAACATCGTCTGGTAGACTTCCTTTGTTCTTATATCTTAATTCGTGCTCTAAACTCGCCCATGTATCCATAGCAATTGTACGAAATTGTATTTCTACGGGTACCATTGCATCCCTGTTAACTAAGAATACCGGTAACGCAACGACCACATGCAAGCTCCTATAGCCACTCTCTTTAGGATTTTTAACATAGTCTTTTATCCTAATTAGCTCAATGTCTGATTGCTGAAGAAGAATTGCCGAAATATTGTACATATCTTCTTCATAGTTACAAATGACTCGAATACCAGCAATATCCAAAACATCACGCAAAACTGCATCAATATTGTTTATTGGGTCTTCGATTCCATATCTATTAGCCTTCTCCATCAAACTCTCAAAGGTCTTGAGCCTTTTCTTAATATGATGAATAGGCATATATTCATGTTTTATTGAGAAATCATCAGACAGAATATCTAATTTCGTCTGCAATTCTTTAATAGCAGAACTATAAAGAAGACTAATATTGTCTATCATCTGATGTAATTCCTCATCAGTGCCTTTATATTTAGGCCTATATCCTTTTATAATTTCAGGATCATATATGCGCGATTCCATTAAAACCTCTATCCAAATCTAGTTGCAGCAAAATACAGCATTAATTATAACATAAAAAAAAGTCGTATTCTATATGCCCAAGGCCGCCTTTGCAAGCTTATCAGCCATATCATT
>JAAZHB010000111.1 GCA_012510935.1 Clostridiales bacterium | reverse complement strand
TGCCTTCTAACTCAACCCTTTCAAAGGATAGATCAGATCTTATTGAAGCAATGGAAACTGCCCTCATCTCTGCTTTTGAGCTAGTTTATGGTCAAGAGGCAGAAGAGATGGCTTGGCCTACTGTAACTAATTCGCCTGATTTAATACCATATGTTCTTAAATTTGATTCCGATGAATGGATCTATGGCGCCCGCATACCATTCGATGTGAATCTAGAGAATCGATTTGATTGGGGAAGTTGTGAAATACAGCTTGGAGTAAAGTCTGGAATTATCAATTGTTGCAAAATCTATTCAGACTCCTTGGAAACAGAAATTTTTGATGCTCTCTCGCAGAACCTCGAAGATTGCAAGTACGATAAAACCGCGATTCAGTCACTTGAAAGTCAATTTAATGACAAAGGTGGACAAATCGCTACAGATATATTAAAGTTTATTGCTGACAGCATCTCTTAGTTCATAACAGATGCTTTACTGAAACAGAAAGGAATAGTAAAGATGAATAAATATGATCTACTAATTATTGGTGCAGGACCTGGCGGTTACGAAGCAGCTTTTGATGCAGCTGATGCTGGAATGTCTGTTGCTCTTATTGAGAAAGACAAGCTCGGTGGAACTTGCCTAAACCGCGGATGTATCCCAACAAAGGCCCTTATGCATTCTTCAGATGTCTATGCAGCAACTAAAAACGGTGCATCTGTAGGAGTTGAAGTAGAGGGACTCACAGCTAATCGTGAAGCAATAGGTGCACATAAGGACCATGTCCTAGAGACTCTTCGTACAGGAATCGCAGCACAGGCAAAGAAGAAAAAAATTGCTGTCATAGAAGGTTCTGCAACGATTGCAGATGATAACCTTGTTTCAGTTGTTCACTCGGACGGAGAGAAGGAAGAACTAAGTGCAGAGAGAATTCTCATTGCAACAGGCTCACATCCTTGGGCTCCACCAATCCCAGGTTCAGACCTTCCTGGAGTTATTAACAGCACTGACCTTATTAACATGGGTGGTGCAGATATTCCAGAGTTTATTATCGTCGGCGGCGGAGTTATTGGAATTGAATTTGCAACAATTTATGCTGACCTTGGTTCAAAGGTTACTGTTATCGAAGGTCTAGATAGGCTTCTTCCAATGATCGATAAAGAAATCGGAAGATCAATCAAAATGACTCTTTCAAAGAAAGGTGTTGATTGCCATACTTCAGCAAAGGTTGAAAAAATTGAGCAAGACGGGGACAAGCTCGTTGTTACATTTAACGAGAAAGATCAGCCACAAACTGTATCTGGCGATAAGGTTCTTTTATGCGTTGGCAGAAGACCTACAGTTGAAGGAATTTTCGCCTCAGAATTTGCATCCAAATATGATGGTCTTACAGACGGAAGATTTATTGTAGTAAACGATAAGTATCAGACTGTTTGCCCAAGTGTATATGCTATCGGAGATTGTATCGGAAGAATCCAGCTTGCACATACTGCAGTTGCAGAAGGCCGTAATGCGGTTTCACTTATGAACGGAGGTAAGATTGTATCTGATCTTTCAACTGTTCCTAGCTGTATTTATACAAACCCTGAAATCGCTGTTGTCGGCATCACTGTTGATGAAGCTAAAGAACAAGGCCTTGATATTATTACAAAGAAATTCCCTATGTCAGCTAACGGCAAGACAATAATCGCGGACCTTGACCGCGGTTTTATAAAGCTTGTAGCTAGAGCTGATGACCATGTTCTTGTGGGAGCACACCTGCTTTGCGGACGCGCAACAGACCTTATTGGAGAACTCGCACTCGCAATTAGGAACAATCTTACTTTAGAGGATGTTGCTGAGACAATCCACCCTCACCCTACTTTCTGCGAAGCAATTTTTGATACCGCTAGATCATAATTTGAGACGAGTAATAGAAAAATAAACATTCGAACTACTTGACATAGTATTGAGAACCACATATACTAGTTGCATGCACTATTGGCGAACTATTATATGGAGGTTCTTTTTATTATGGCTTATACAAATAATTTTAGACTCAAAGATCCAGGCAGCGCTATTACTCATTTCATTGGATTTGTTGCAGCGCTTGTTGCTGGTTTTTTCTTAATAATGCACGCTATTACTGACAACGGTTCAGCTAAGACTATTGCTTCTTGTAGCGTCTTCATTGCTAGCGCTTGTCTACTTTATGCAGCGAGCACTTGTTACCACAGCTTCAACGTTTCTGAGAAAGCTAACCTTAGATTTAAGAAGGTTGATCACATGATGATTCCTGTACTAATCGCTGGCACTTACACTCCCGTTTGTCTATTGGGTCTTCAAGGACGACTTGGTGTAATTTTGCTTATTGTTGTATGGTCAATTGCTATCCTTAGCATGATATTTAAGCTATTCTGGGTTACATGTCCGAGATGGATTTCATCTGTTCTTTACATTGGAATGGGTTGGTCTTGTGTATTTGCAATTCCTACGCTCTTTAGAACTCTTCCTTTGGCTGGCTTCATGTGGCTACTTGTAGGAGGCATTCTATATACAGTGGGTGGTGTAATATATGCGCTTAAGCTTAAGGTCTTCAACAACCTTTGTCCAAACTTTGGCTCTCACGAGATTTTTCATGTATTCGTAATGGCAGGTACTCTTTGCCATTTCAACTTAATTTATTTTTATTTAGTATAGCTTATATACTCTGAGTTTTAATTAAAATACAAAGCTTAATAAATCCTAAACACAAATAATTGTGTTTAGGATTTATTGATTTTTTCAATACTTTTGTCGTTTTTTTAAACCCTTTACTATTGTATTTATGATATAAAAACGGTTAAAATTATTATATTAAGGGGGATTTTCCCTATTATTTACAGTTTTGTAAATGCTTTTTATTTAAAGGAGGCAATACCAATGGCAGATAATCATAAGATGTGGACCGACCTAGGAATGGATGTTGAACTTCATGATCAGCTATGTGAAGTTCTTCCAACAGCAGTTGGCGATGTATTCATGTCACAGAAGAACAGACCTGAGAAGATGGACTTTTTTGATATGGTTCTTGCAGATGTTCATGGAATCAGACCAGCAGAGCTAGTAGAGTTCCGTAAGGACGGCGGTAAGGTATTCGGTACTTTCTGTACTTTCGTACCAGACGAAGTAATTTTCGCAGCTGGCGGAATCGCAACAGGTCTATGTGCAGGTTCTCAGTTCTGGGTTCCTGGCGGTGAGAAATATCTTCCAGCAAACACATGTCCACTAGTTAAGGCAATGCTTGGGGCTAGATTCGAAAAAACATGTCCTTTCTATAGACTAGCTGATATGTACATCGGAGAGAATACTTGCGACGGAAAGAAGAAGGCTTACGAAATTCTTGGCACAGATATTCCTATCCATGTAATGGATCTTCCACAGATGAAGAGACCTAAAGACATTGACAAGTGGGCTGACGAGATCAAAGACTTACTTGCAGTAGTTGAAGAGACAACAGGTAACAAGGTTACAGCAGAGAGTCTTGCTGAGTGGATTAAGGTTATTAACCTAAAGAGAGCAGCTCTTGAGAGACTTTACAAT
>JAAZHB010000110.1 GCA_012510935.1 Clostridiales bacterium | reverse complement strand
GGAATAATAATCCCCATTTTCGCGACTTCTTAAGGATAAACTATTAGCATATAAATGTCAACTAATTTTCAAAATAATTTATAAAAATTAGAAAAGCAAATAAATCCATAAGATTATTAAACTCTTTTTATATTATATATGTTAAAATAGCAACAGTGCAAATATTTTTTTAAGAAAGGGTGTATACACATCAAATGAAGAATAGAATTATCAGCGGTTGTCATAGGCATAGAAACGCAATTGTAATTATTGCTATTGTTCTATTGTTTGCGGCCTGCACTGCTGACATAAAAGCATCTAAATTGACTACTTTTAGAAATGGTGTGAGTTTAGATGGGGTAGATGTAAGTGGAATGACTGTTACAGAGGCAACTGAAGAACTGAATGTTAAGCTAAATACAATTGAATTCAGTGATGACGCAGGACATGATGATGTAGTGAACACGAAGTTTGTTTTTTCAAATGAATACAGACTCAATGAGGTATTAAAGCTTTCGTACTTCGACATAAGAGCAATTTTTTCGGGGAAACTTGGAAATGCCAAAGCTCTTCAGCCGGACTATAAGGTAAAGCTCTATGCTGCTTCTGGGGTAGAAGCAACTGGTACTGTCCTTAAAGAAATGTATCCGCCAGCTGAGGGAACAACAATAACACAGGAGGCCTATGTTGATTACAAGACTGTTACTATTGTTGAGGAGGTGCAAGGTAATAACCCTGATTACAACCTTATTGCAGAAGATATTGCTAAACAGAGAGTTGATCATCCGACAAAAAATACATATTCATGTAAGCTAGCGGATTTTATCAAGGTTCCAGATGTAACAAGCGAGGATCTTGCTGATGAGTTAGCTTTTGCAAAAGAATATATTGAGAAGGGGATGGATGTTAACGCACCGAATGGTGAGACAATACATATTTATTCTGAGTTAACTGCGAAGATTATAAAATATTCAAAGTCAGGCCCCCAATATGATCTTGATGGAGCAGCTGAAGTTGCTTCAGAAATTGCCATTATGTCAATTGGAAAGGGCGATATTGATAAAACAAGGGTTATTACTGTTGAAGGCGATAAAGACTTATATAATTATTCAATTGCTGCTGCCATAGATGTCCAGAAGTCTGCAGAATCATTGGTTGAGGCTGCAAAGAATGGAACTGTTGGAACTGTATATAAAGATCCAAATGGTGTACAGGAAATTGGTAATCACCTTGAGGTAAGCATCAGTAGTCAGACTGTTTACTATATTGAGAATGGGGAGATTGTAATAGAGACTCCTTGCGTAACTGGTAACTATGGATATGAAACACCCACTGGAATTTATAAGCTAGCATATAAGGTTAGCCCAGCAACGTTAAAGGGCAAGAATGCGGATGGCACTGACTATGAATCAAAGGTAAGATTTTGGATGCCTTTTAATGGTGGAATCGGTCTTCATGATGCTGATTGGAGAAGCAGTTTCGGAGGCAGTATTTATAGAGGAAATGGATCACATGGTTGCATAAATCTTCCAATCTGGGCAGCATCAAATATTTTCTATAAGCTTAGTGCAGGAAGCGTTATTCTTGTATATTATTAAAGAATAGCTTACTATTAACGGCAATTATATCGAGATAAAGCCATGTCTGTGCGAAAAATGCATAGATATGGCTTTAATATTTTAAAAGCTATGCATAGTGATGCATAGCTTTTGTCGTATTCAGTGTATTATTCAACTTTCGCCATCTATCTTGCGAGGATTTCCCTAAGAGCCTTAGAAGTAGCAACAACATCTTCCTCTGTGTTCCAATATCCAAATGCAAATCTAATGGTTCCAACAGGGAAAGTTCCAAGAGCCATATGAGCATGTGGTGCACAATGAAGGCCAACCCGTGTCATTATTCCATACTCGCTGTCCAACGCAAAGGCTACCTCGGCTGGATCTTTTTTAAGTGTCTGAATAGATATAACACCAGTTCTTCCTTCGAGACTATGCTTTCCGGCAATCATTAGCTCCCCGCTTTCTTCAAGTGGCTTTAATTCATCAAGAAGAAGACGAGTTAGATCTAGTTCGTGTTTCTCGATGTTATGGAGTCCGGTATTATTTATCCAAAGAAGGCCAGCATGTAGGCCTACGATTCCAGGCAAATTCATTGTTCCTGCTTCAAAGCGGTCGGGCATAAAGTCAGGAATTTCTTCTGTATGGCTGATAGAACCAGTTCCGCCAGATATTAGTGGATCAATAGAACTAATGATATCCTCTTTTAAGATAAATCCACCTATTCCTTGTGGACCAAGTAAACCTTTATGACCTGTAAAGCAAAGAGCATCAATATTCATTTCTTTCATGCTGACAGGAACGACCCCAGCGGTCTGAGCGCAGTCGACAAAGAATTTCAAGCTATTCTCCTTGCAAAAGTCACCTACTTCCTTAAGTGGAAGAATTGTACCACTAACATTGCTTGCATGAAGCATTACAACGGCCTTCGTATTTGGCCTCAAAGAATCCTTAAGCTTATCAAGTTTAAGACTTCCATCTTTAGAGCATGGAACTCTAGAGAACTCAATATCATGTTCCTTTAACTGTACAAGAGGTCTCATTACAGCATTATGTTCAACTTCAGATGTAATTACATGATCTCCCGGCTTCAAGAAACCTTTAAGAACAAAGTTCAAGCTTTCAGTGATATTCTTAGTAAAAACTACATTCTTACAG
>JAAZHB010000109.1 GCA_012510935.1 Clostridiales bacterium | reverse complement strand
GACTGCGGTCTCTATATTCGTATCACTTGCAACATCATTATACTCTGTATCTGGCGATGTAGTGCCTTCAAATTCTCCTGAGGCTTTCGATGTTATCAGTTCCGTGTTATCATCGATCACTTCTCCCGCAAATGAAACTGGAACATACATCAAAGTAATAAGTGCTGAAAGCAAAATTGCTGTCAGCTTTCTTTTTCTTCTCATATGTAACCCCCCCCTAAAAATGCAACATTATGATTTACTATTATTATGATTATATCACATCTAAGCAAGCATGGTGTATTTTGTTTATGTAGCTGTGTCGTTTGTGCCATATAAGCCTCTTTTCCAAAATCGGGTATCCAAAATTCGTGGTGGGCTGAGTTGGTGGGTCGAGTTGATGGGCTAAACGTAAAGAAAGAGACAATCTGAGATAAGTTTCTCGTGATTGCCTCTTTCTTTTCCTTCAACTAAAATTGAATTGCTTAATCTTGGAGAAAGGACATTAACTATGACAGATACTATCACGAATCTTCTCAATATCCAAGATGAAAGAACGCCAAAAGTCAAATACCTTATCTCAGATATGTATGCGCCCTATCTCAATTATGTATATAAATATTTTCCTAATGCAGCTCCTGTTGTTGACTCATTTCATGTTATCAAGGCTTTAAACTACGAACTGGATGTCTATGCGAAAGCATTGCTACGCAAGTTTATTGAAAGAGATGAAGAACGAAAAGCTCTTCACGGATCTACTCCTGGAAGACATTATCGCCAGTCTGATGAAGTGTATCTTTTAAAGCATAAGCGTTGGGTTCTATTAGGGAATCCTTTTAATGCAAAGGATAAAAATATCGCTCATTGGGACCGACACTATCATGCTAATCTAGATGCTTATTCTTATGAATCATTTTTCTTTGCAATTGATCCAGCTTTGTCTGAGCTTAGAAAGCTTAAAGAGAGATACCATGAGTTCAATGAATTCTGTATAGGAAACCCTGAAAGAGCTGCTGAAGAACTTGACTACCTAATTCAGCAATATAAGACCAGCAATCATAAAATTTTTAACGACTTTGCTAACTTACTTAAAAGGAGAAGAACCGAAATCATTAACTCCTTCAACATCATAAACTGTAATGGAACATTGAGGCGCTTATCTAATGGTCCAATCGAGTCTATGAACAGAGTTCCTAAAGATATAAAACGTAGAGGAAGAGGTTATTTAAATTTTGATCATATAAGGAACCGTCTCCTTTTTTCTTTACGTAAGGACTCTCCAATCTTGGCTGTCCCAAAGAGTACTGTTATGATCAGTAATGCCAAGAAAACTAGAGGTCCTTATAAAAAACATTAATCAAGTAAATCATATTCCAAGTTTGAGCACAAAAATAAGGCGAGTTTCTCGCCTTATTTTATGTAATTTTGAATGTTGAAACCACCATCTGAGCCCACCATTAACTTTGGATACCCCTCTTTTGTGTACTCAATCTCATTTAGATACTAATGAGGTAACGATGGCTAACTTCCAACATGTGCATTGTACTCTGCCAGAATCTCGGCATGCTTTGCACGTGACTTCTCTAGGTTCTCTGCGATAATCATATCCTTAACCTTCATAAGTCTTGTCTGATTGCCTCTCTCGTTTTCATCAAGTTTCATCTGAATGTACTTAATAGTCTCAACATAATTTGGGATTTTTACATATTCTAGTGCATTTACTCTTCTACGAGTCTTCTCTATCTCGTCCGCCAGTAGCATTG
>JAAZHB010000108.1 GCA_012510935.1 Clostridiales bacterium | reverse complement strand
AGCTTGTTTAAACTGTTTAATATCAGCTTTATAGACATACCCCGCTCTAATGAAAGAAGAAGGGAAGTCCGTGATAGGAAACCCTAGCTTGAAACGTTCAATAGATTTTTTATCAATGGAAGTTGCCGCATGTGTAAGAATATTATATTCAAAATATTGCATTCCAACATGGCTAACAGCAATTTTTAAAGCTTCAGCTTTCTGATATTGTTTATCTTGGAGAATCATCCTATCGCTAATGTCCAAAAATGCCACATAGAATATTTTCTTGCCATCTTCATCTTTAAGGGATGCAGTTGCTTGTGCCCATATATAGTCGCCGTTTGATTTGCGCAATCTGTAAGTTTCATGAGAATCGATACCAGTAGTAAGAATTTCCCTAAATGACTTAATAATGCGTTCCCTATCCATTGGGTGCAATATTTCGAGAAAATCATGACCGTATAACTTCGTAGTATCTCGCTTGCTCATACATAGCATTGTAGCCAACCCTTTATTAATATAAAACGGCACAAGATAATCATACTCATTGAAGTGCATTTTGACTAATCCGCTAGGTGAGTTCTCTGTTATAGCTTGGTAGGCAACACGCAACTCTTTATTCTCTCTTTCAGCTTCCCTAAGCTCAGAGATATCTGTCATAGTAATATATATATAGTTCCTGCCATTTTCTTCCACGTGTCTACCCGTAATTAATACATTAACAAGGTTTCCATTGCGATGAATTAGAATATTCTCACCACGCAAGTCACCAACGGAAGGGGTCATGTATGACTTCCTGATAGAAAAAAGAGTTTCATTCCACTTTTCGGTAGGAACAACATTTAATAGCTTATTGTTCTTCTCAACTTTAAACTGCTGAGGGGTATATCCAATCATTTCAAAAAAACAAGGGTTAGCCTCAACGACGGTTAGATTCTCATCGTAGATTAATCTAAGTACAGCACAACCCATGGTATTAAGATATGTATCAAGTCTTGATTTAAGAATTTTAGCTTCATTGTCGCTCTTGCTGAAGCCAAACTTATTATTTCTTGGAGACAAGTTATTGTACCTCCCCTAAACAGGAATTACATAGTGTAAAGTAATCATAGTTAAGTTGAATTATATACCAGAAGAAAACAAGATACAAACAATATTACTTTAAGAAATGATGCCAGAATGATTGATAAGAATTGCTACTTATTTTATAATATTATGATGTATTTACGATTAGAAAGAGGGATAAGTGACATAATGAAGATTAATATAAATGACAATAATTATCTAGAGCTTCCAAATGGGTATTGCAAGATCAGAAATAGAGCAGGAATGGGAAATGATGGCAAGATGTGTGGCTATCAGAAGATGACAGAGAATTCTAATGGTATTGTTCTGTTCTTCCCAATTGATGAGAAGAATGCAATGAAGCTTGATGATAAGAAAGGCCTTATTGCAGATATTCACAAGAATGTGGCTGATAACCAAGGTGTTATCGAGGTAGAGACAGGGGAGACCGCTGAAGGATATCCATATATATACAGCCTAACTAAGACCGGAAAGATTACAAAGGGCGCAATTTATTTTCTCAGAATGAACATTGAGTTCTCTAAGGGAAATGTTTATGAAGTGCGTGGCGTTTATGATGAAATAGGTTTTGCTGGATTGAGACATGATTTTGCTACACAGATGGCGGCTCAAAGTGGTCGTGTTGGTTATGGCAAAAGCGGGAAATATGGATGGACTGAAGACCCATACGATAAGGAATTCAACAAGGGATTGCTCATGGACTTATCAGAGAATCGTAATATGGATAACATGTTTAAGGACAATCCGCTGTCACAGGTTAGAGATTTAATTGAAGCTCTTGTTGATTCAACATCAGTTAAGAACGATAAGGCGTATAGCGGAGAGAATGCTTTCCCTGAGAATCCAAGAGTGAAGTTTGAGATGTTCACATCAAAGGATATTAAGGCACTTGTTAATGGGTTTATAGATGATGTAGCATCTGTTGATATTCTATCTGCAGAGGCGGAGAATAAGCTTATAGATCTATATGACGCTAGAGAAGAAGCGGTGGTTGCACTAAATGAAGTATTGGATTACTTTAATGGATTTAAGGCTATTCCAGAGAATCTTGAGAAGAGAGTAAGAGGCATCCGCAAGAGCATTAACTCTTTCGAAAGTAGGAAGAAGATTGTAGATAATAATTTGAAGAAAGCACTTGCAGGAACATCAGGTGTATTACCAAGCACTAAACTTCAGGCTATTCCTACGATTGTTGCAGCTTTAGGGGAGAAGAAAGCTAAGGCTTTATTAACAGCATTTGATTCGGATACACTTCAGGAGGCAGTAGATGGCATTATTGATAATAATGAGCCTATGGTTACTGCAGCAAGATGGATTGGTGGAGCGAGCCTTATCGCAGAGAGCGACAATGTATCTCAAAATGCATTCTATTCATTGATTGATCCGCTTCCATATACAATATCTGAGGGAGTAATGCTTTATTCAAAGAAAAAAGGTGTATCCATCAATTTGAAGTATTCAAAGTCTATTGACAGACTTGAGGACTTCGCTGAGAAGCTATCTAAAGCAAAGAGTAGCATTGCTGCTGCTGTCGTAGAAGCATCCAATACTTATGAATCACTTGATAAGCTTGTGCCAGAAATAAGAGGCATATCGGTTGAAAAGATTGATGGAGATTATGCGGACCTTCAAGACGATGAGAGAAAAGCTGCTGAGAAGTTATGCAATTTGGCAGAACAACTAGCCTCGGATGTTGATATCTTAGTAGGCTAATAAGGAATTTGACTGATATACTTTGTACTTAAACAATTTGTTGGGATATAAGAAAGACGGGATTGATGAAAAAGAGAATTTTAATTATTACAACTGGTGGAACAATAGCCTCAATAGAGACTCCACATGGACTGATTCCTGCATTAAGCTCAGAGGAATTGCTCTCATATCTTCCAGATATTGGAGGTCAATATAGCTTAACAACAAAGTCCATTCTCAATCTTGATAGCACAGATATTGAGCCGGAACATTGGATAACTATGGCGGAGGCAGTTAGAGAACATTATGATGATTATGATGGATTTGTCATCATTCATGGAACCGACACTATGGCATATAGTGCAGCTGCGCTTTCGTATCTAATTCAGAATTCTTCCAAACCAATTGTTTTAACGGGCGCCCAAAAGCCTATCGGTATGGAGATTACTGATGCTAAGTCCAATTTAAGAGATAGCATCATTTATGCAGCGGATCTAAACTCATACGGGGTGCAGGTTGTATTTGACGGAAAGGTTATAGCTGGAACTAGAGCTAAGAAAACCAAGAGTCTTAGTTATGCTGCTTTTTCGAGTATAAATTATCCTCATCTTGCGGTAATCAACGATGGTAGAATCGTAAGGTTCATAAATGAGACAAAGCCAGATGAACCAGTAGCTTTCTATAACAAGCTTAATAAGAAGATTTTCCTTCTTAAGCTTACACCGGGAATATCTCCAGATTTGATTGAAGCAATTTTCCGATTAAATGATTGTGTAATAATTGAGAGCTTTGGTGTTGGTGGACTACCAGCAAGTCTTGAAGATAAGCTGTTCGAACAATTAGATAAATATAATCCT
This sequence comes from Clostridiales bacterium, assembly GCA_012510935.1. The sequence continues at coordinate 325 of JAAZHB010000108.1, read as the reverse complement.
TCAGAGAAGGTCCTTGTAATGACAACTCAAGTAACTTATGAAGGAAGTAATTTAAGCACATATGAGGTTGGCCGCAGACTAAAGAGCCGCTTTCGGATTCCCGAAGCTAGGGATATGACCTTGGAAGTTGTTATCACTAAAATGATGTGGATTCTTTCGGACCCTACGCTTAGCTGGGATGAAATTTCGGAGAAATTTTATTCGCCGGTTCAAGCTGATACGCTATATTAATAATTGATTATATTATTGTGCCATGAGCCAATCGCAATTCGATGCATTTGCCCAATGGCATGATTTATTGAAAGGTTGAAATGGATAACTCTCT